>CAZKJU010000020.1:0-30757 GCA_964553185.1 uncultured Sulfuricurvum sp. | reverse complement strand
TCAACAAATAAAAAAGATATAAAAGATTAATTAGAATTTCATTAATTTAAATTAGTTTCTTTAACTTTTTGACATTTGTGTTCGTGGTATTCTTTGCATTTTTCTATGCGTCAATCGTATTTAATGCAAAAGATATCTCCGATAATCTTAAACGTCAGGGTGGGTTTATTCCGGGTGTACGCCCAGGCGAATCAACCAAAGAGTTTTTGAATGACACGGCTGGGCGTCTTACCATTACGGGTGCTATCTATCTTGGGTTAATTGCAACATTACCATGGGTTATTGTTAAAGCGATGGGTGTGCCGTTCTTCTTTGGAGGGACAGCGGTATTGATCGTGGTTCAAGTCGCACTCGATACAATGCGTCGTATTGAAGCACAGGTTTATATGTCTAAATATCAAACCCTTAGTGCGGTTGGCCTGTAACAATGGCGATTGCGCTACGCAAAAATGATGAAATAGCTTCACTTCGTGCCGCGAATAAAATCGTCGGCGCGACGTTGGAACTACTAGCTTCTCATACTAAACCGGGGATTACCCTCAAAGAGCTTGACGCTATTGGTGAAGAATTTATTCGTAGTCAAGGTGCCATCCCCTCTTTTAAAGGGCTTTACGGTTTTCCTAGTGCTGTTTGTACCTCTGTTAATGAAGTTATCATTCACGGTATTCCGACCGATTACGCTTTGAAAGAAGGGGATATCGTCGGATTTGATGTGGGGACGAAAAAAGGGGGATATTTTGGGGATGCGGCAATTTCGGTTGGAGTAGGAAAAATTTCTCACGAAGACGAAGCATTGATAGCATGTTCCAAAGATGCTCTCTATTTTGCTATTGATATTATCAAAGACGGGATGCGTTTTAAAGAGCTCTCTTATGAGATAGAGCAGTTTATAAAATCTAAAGGTTTTGTACCGCTTCGAGGCTTTTGTGGTCACGGAATCGGAAAAAAACCGCACGAAGAGCCTGAAATTCCAAACTATTTGGACGGAGGAAATGCGAAAGCGGGACCAAAGATCAAAAATGGAATGGTTTTTTGTTTGGAGCCGATGATTTGCCAAAAAGAGGGAACCTCTAAGATTTTAGCAAATGGCTGGGATGTGGTGAGCACGGATGGGCTGAGAGGCTCTCATTACGAGCATACGGTTGCAATTATCAACGGTAGAGCTGAAATATTATCAATCGCGTAAAGGAATAACTATGGCAAAAGATGATGTCATTGAAGTAGACGGAAAGATTATTGAGGCACTACCGAATGCAACGTTTCGTGTTGAGTTGCCGAATGGTCATGTAATTTTGTGTCATATCGCAGGTAAAATGCGTATGCACTACATCAAAATCCTCCCGGGGGATACAGTAAAAATCGAACTAACTCCCTACAGTTTGGATAAAGGGCGAATTACCTATCGCTACAAATAAGTGTTGCTGCTTAGGCAGTCAGCACCCAATATGTATTATAATGGTACATCTTTTTTGAAAGAAAAATTATGTACATACATCCAACTCATCCCCTTCTGCAGTCTTTAGTAAATACCCTTCGTGATATAACACTTTCTCCTTTGGTTTTTCGCCATACAATTAAAGAGATAACTAAAATTTTGCTCTATGAATCCCTTAAAAACTTTCCGCTAAGAAGTAAAAAAATTACTACATGGAAAGGTGAACAGAGTGTTGATTGTATTGATGAATCGCAGATTATGGTGGTATCAGTGCTTCGTGCTGCATTGCCAATGCACGATGCGGTTATTGAAACATTAAATTATTCGATATCGGGTTTTTTAGGGATTAAACGAGATGAAGAGACCCATAAAAGTCATCTTTATTATGATCGTGTCGGAGAATGTAGCGGTAAAACTGTTATTTTGGTCGATCCAATGGTGGCAACTGGAGGATCTTTAAGCGATGCCATTGAAATTATTAAGAAAAAAGGGGCAAGTAAAATAATTTCACTCAATATTATCGCTTCACCTGAAGGGATTAAGTCTGTAGAATCGGTATACCCCGATGTAATGATTGTAATAGCACAGATTGATGAAAGACTGGATGAAAATAAGTTTATTATCCCTGGCTTGGGCGATGCAGGTGATCGAGCCTACAACACATTATGAGGCAGTCATGAGAATCAAATGGATTATACTTCTCCTGCTGAGTGGTTGGATAAACGCATCTAATGCAGATGGATTGAAAGAAGTTCGAGGGTCAAAATCATTTTGGGACACTTATACCGCAGCATTGCGCGGAGATAAGGTTGCGCAGTTTCAAACCGGTGTTATATATGAGAGGGGAATCGGTGTCGAGGTGAATCAAACCAATGCAGCCCAATGGTATGAAAAAGCTGCACATCAGGGGTATGTAGATGCACAGTATAACCTTGCACTGCTTTATGCATCGGGGCGAGGAGTAGAAAAAAATCTCGAGTGGGCAATGATATGGCTTGCTAAAGCGGCAAAACAAGGGGATAAAGAGGCAAGAACTCTTTTATTGGAAATCATTGACGGCAAACATGAAAAAAGTTCTAAGCTTCAATTAGATGCAAATATTGCAATCACTCCTCTTCGTATGAAAACTACTAAAGATACGGTGATATGCGATCAAAACAAAAACTGCACCGCTATAAAAATCCATACGACGGTAACGTCAAGAGTAAAAAGCGGTGATTACTATAAAGTGAGCGGTATGGGTGGGAAACATGGATGGGAACCTTACGAGGGTGAGGGGTGGATTCATGAGAAGGATGTACAGAGGGATTAGCCTCTGTACAGAAAATTATTTAACGAAATGGCAGCAGTAGTCTGAAACGGTTTTGACTTTGAGATGAAATGCACTGTTAGCCGCTACTTCGAAATCTTGTGGACCAGTGATAGTGATCCACTCCTCCGATCCAGGAAGCTGAACGTCCATTTCTCCACTCATGATCTCCATGATCTCTTTATCACCGGTGTTAAACGTGTATTCGCCCGGCAACATGATCCCCAAAGTTTTGATGGTTCCGTCTTCAAAACGGATGGTTCGGCTGGTCACTTTGCCATCAAAATAGATATTCGCTTTTTTATCGGCGGTAACGTTGGTAAATTGAGACATTAGAATCCTTTTAAAAATAGTGGTGCAATTATAGCGGATTGATCTCTTTCTTGATCTTTTTAGGGAGATGAGCAAACGGAAAATCAGAGATAATTTTGATTTCATCCCCCTCTTTGACTTCTACTTCTAAATCCATAGAGGCTCGTTTCATAGAAATCAGAGTGATGGTACGATCACCCTCTATATATGAAATTTTGCGAGGACGAAGCTGGATGACTGCATTGTTTTTGAGTGGTCTATATCCCATAAATTCCGTTCTCCTGAACTGTTATTTTTTTTGCTTCAACGAGTTGATTGACCGCCGCTTTAAAATTCTTTTTACTCAAACCGAATGTGCTTTGGATTAGGTCGGGATCACTTTTAGTGTTGTAGGGGAGCATCCCGCCATTTTTTTGGAGCATTTCGAAAATCTTGTCAGCGGCATTCGATGCTTTAGCTTTTCCGATCATTTGAAGAGAGAGATCGAGCTTACCATCACTGCGCAGTTGTTTTACAAACCCGTTTTTAATCTGCCCGACACGGACATCCTCGAAAATCTCGTTGGCGTAGATCATCCCCTCGTATTTGTGATCCACGATCACTTTGTAGCCCATCGGGGTTTTGGCGATAATCATAAAGCTAACAGGGGTGTTAGGATAAAAATCCTTCGGCGGTGTCTCTAATGCACCGCTGATCTTTTCCGTTCCGACGAGGCGGTTGGTTTGCTCATCGAGGATGACACGAACGAGACGCTTTTCGCCGACGTTAAAAGGGCGTTTTTGGAGTGCTCGCGGGACAAAGAGGTCTTTCGGCAATCCCCAATCCACAAAGGCACCGATAGAGCTGGTATCCACTACTTCGACAAAGGCGATTTCATTCACCATTGCTTTGGGCATTGTCGTCGTTGCGACCGGGCGATCTTCGCTGTCAGTGTAAACAAATACATCGATCGTATCGCCGATGTGCATTTTGTCCGTGACGTATTGGTTGGGCAGTAATATATCGCTCTCATCGAGTGCACGCAAGAATAATCCCGGCACGGTGTCGCGATCGATTGTGAGGATATTAATTTCCCCGATTTTTAGTGTTTCATTCATGGTGAAATTATAACCTACATTCTATTCTAAAAACATTTCCATGCTATAATGCGTATATATAATGCGCATGGAGAATGCAATGACCGCAATTTATAATCCAAATGCCCCGAAAAAAGCGGCAAATCTGAGTATTAACAGTGAACTTCTACAACAAGCAAAAGAACTGGGTATAAATCTATCTCAGTCGCTTGAAGAGACGTTAGCGGATAAAGTAGCGCGTCGTAAAGAGGAATTGTGGCTCGAAGAGAACCGCGAAGCGATCGAAGATTACAACCGAACTATCGAGCGAAGAGGTGTATTTAGTCATGGTTTGAGACGATTCTAATGGCACAGTTTGATGTATATCGTAACAATAATCTATTATCATCAGAAGAAATACCCTATCTTATCGATATTCAAGCGGAGCTATTAAGCCATCTTTCCACCCGTCTGGTGATACCTCTCTCATGCAAAGCAAAAGCACTTAGACATCTCAATCCGATATTTGCGATCGAAGATAAAGAGGTAGTGTTAATGACTCAGGAGATGGCGGGAATCGAGCAGATGTATTTAGGTGAAAGAGTCATTTCATTGGATGAATACCGTAGTGAGATCATCGCCGCTATCGATTTTATGATAAGTGGGTTTTAATGCGCATTATCATCACAGGAGCCAGCAGTGGTTTGGGAGAAGCGTTGGCGCTTCATTATGCCAATGAAAAACATCATCTAACCCTCATTGCACGTCGTGAGGAGCGTTTGAACAATGTCGCGAAGCGGTGCCGAGGCAAGGGCGCTGAGGTTGAGACGATCATCGCCGATGTCAATGACTTTGAACGAATGCGTGAAATAGGAATATGTCTGTGTGAAAAACCGATTGACCGCATCATCCTCAATGCCGGAATATCAGTCGGACATAGCGGAGGAGTAACGCCGTTTGAGGATTTTGAGAAAGTCTTTAAAACCAACTTTCTCAGTATCCATGCTTTGCTAGAACCGATGATTCCAAAACTCATGGAGCAAAAAAACGGTGAAATCGTCTTTATTTCATCTCTCGCGTCGCTTTTCACAATGCCTACCTCCATCGCTTATAGCAGTTCTAAACGTGCCCTTAATGCGTATGCGGAAGGGCTACATTATCAGTTAAAACCGCATGGGATCAGTGTTATGACGATTATGCCCGGATTTATCGATTCGGAGATGACTCAAAAGAACCGTTTTAAGATGCCGTTTTTAATGAGTACGGAGGAGGGTATTGCACGGATAACCCATGCGATTAAACGGAAAAAAATACGGTATGCTTTTCCTTTTAGATTTGCCTTAATGATTCGAATTGTCTCTCTATTTCCGCAGTCCTTAAGAGACAAAATTGTAAACTTCACTAATTTTAAAAAGGGTGCATAACCCGTACTACCAAGGAAATATCCGATGACAATCGACAGTGTTTGTACCTATTGCGGCGTAGGGTGTGATATTTCTGCTGAAGTAGAAGATAACAAGATTCAAAAAATATTTGCCAAAGAAGAGGGGACTGTTTCGCAAGGACGCCTCTGCATCAAAGGAAAACAGGGATGGGATTTTGTGACCCATCCAAAGCGTCTGCGTAATGCTCGTGTTCGAAAGTCGTTTTTGGCCAAAAACAGCGCATTGTTTGCCGATTTGGATATGGATTATCTTGAACCTGTTGATCACGATTTCTATGAGATCAGTTACGACAGTGCCTATGAGCTCGTTGCCCGTAAGCTCCGCTCTATTACTGATCAGTTTGGAGCACATAGCTTTGCTGCAATCGGCGGAGCACGGACGAGCTGTGAGAGCTCGTACCTGTTTCAGCACTTTACCCGTCATGTGGTCGGTTCTCCTCATGTGGATAACTGTGCTCGTGTTTGTCATTCCCCCTCACTCAAAGGGATGCGTACTACCATCGGCGAGGGGGCGATGACCAACCCGTTTGACGATATTTATGAAACCGAATATATGGTCGTAATGGGTTCAAACACGACCGAAGGCCATCCGATCGTTGCTAACCGTATGCTCGATGTGATCAAACAAAAAGAGATTGAGTTGGCGGTTTTGGATGTTCGCCGTATCCAGCTCTCCAAATCGGCGACGAACCATTTGAGTATCCCATATGAAGCCAATCTCATGATTCTCAATATGATGGCGTATGTCATTATTAGCGAGGATTTGGTCAATACCGAATTTGTGGATACCCGAACCAAAGGCTATGAGGAATATAAAAATTCGATTTTGAACGACCCCTACGCCAATCCTGATTATCTCTTAGGGATTACAGGGTATGAATCGCTCGCTGAAGAAGTTCGTATTATAGCCCGCAAATATGCGACTCGTCGCAGCCTCTTTTTTTGGGGCCTTGGGATTACGGAACATTTAGACGGTTCGTATGCGGTCATGGCGATCACCCATCTCGCAATGCTTACGGGGAATATCGGTAAACGTGGAGCTGGACTGATGCCGCTTCGGGGACAGAACAATGTTCAGGGAACCTGTGATGTGGGGATGCTCCCTTACTATGCACCCGATTACCAACAACCCAAAGAGATAGGGATGATGACACCTGATCTCATCAATGCGATGGTGGAGGGTAAGATTAAAGCCCTCTATAACATCAGCGAAGATATCGCCCATATCCACCCGAACCAAAACAAAATCCATGCGGCTCTTGGGAATCTCGATCTTTTGGTCGTCAATGAACTTTTTGATAACGAGATCACCAAATTTGCCGACATCATCTTCGGGGTGAAAAGTGCTTATGAGAAGACTGGGGTCTATGTCAATGCAGAGCGGCGTCTTCACCTCTCTCAGCCGCTGATTAATGTGATGATGCCTGATGACTGGGAAGTAATCGCCGAAATTTCAAAACGCTACGGTAGTGATTTAGGGGTGCATACGTCACGTGATGTATGGGAGCGGGTACGCGTTGATGCACCGATGCGATTTGGCGGAGCGAGTTATGAGAAGCTCGAATCCAACCGTTTGCGCGGCTTGCAATGGCCGGTACAAGAAGAAGATTTACCGGTTCTTCATATCGACAAATTCCGAACCAAAGACGGCTTTGGAACGTTTCGCTATCACCAATACTCCCCTCGCGGTCAGGTTGAAGAGCTGTTAAATTCAAAAGAGCATGAGGGATATTATCTCACAACCGGACGGGTATTGGTTCATTATAACAATGCCGCTCAAACCAATGCGTGCGATAAACTGCACCGTTCTCACAGTGAGGATATTCTCCTCGTTAGTGTCGAAGACGAAGAATTTTTTGAGTTCAAAGATTTTGTCGTCCTCAAAAGTGAGTATGGGGAAAGTGCACCGCTGCGAGTAAAAGTAAGCTCAACGGTTAAAAAAGGGACATTGTTTACGACATTCCACCATGCTGCAAGCAATATCAATTTTCTTTTTGGTGATGAATCCGATGAGTTGATTAAAACAGCCCGTTTTAAATCGATCAAAGTCGATATTATCAAACCCGATTATTTGGATTAACACAGTGCACACCAAAGCCAAAGGAAATCTGGCTGAGGAAAGAGGGTGTGAGTATCTCCGACAAAACGGGTTTCGGATTATCGATCGAAATGTTTACAACCGCTTTGGAGAGATTGATATTATCGCTATGCGTGATAATGTACTCCATTTTGTCGAAGTCAAAAGTGCTCAAAGCTATGAGCAAGCCATCAACAACATCACCCCATCTAAACTTCAAAAACTGGGTCGAACCATCCAATTTTATCTTCAGAAGAAAAAACTAAACAGCGATTATTGTATTGATGCATTGATTGTGAGCGAACAGACACTGGAATTGATCGAAAATATTACGTTATAGCTCAGGAAATGGGTTATAAATAATCTTAACCGGATTAGGGGCGGGTTCATAAAAATAAAATCCTTGTGCCCCATCGATCCCAAGTTCGGAAACGATATGGGCGATGGCTTTGTTGTGGACAAATTCGGCAACCGTCTCGATCGAAGCACTTTTGGTGAAATTGACAATCGTTTGAACAATTGTGATGGCTTTATCATCGGTATCGAGGTAGCGGATGAGTGAACCGTCAATCTTAATAATATCGATGGTGAGATTGAGGATTCGTGAAAAGTTTGAGTAGCCGCTTCCGAAATCATCAATCGCAATACGACAGCCATATCGGTGCATACGGGTGATAAAATCGACAATCCCGTCATATTCTTCGATCGCTTCGGATTCTAAAATTTCAAATATAATCCGTTTCCCAATATCAGGGTATTCCGTCATTTTCTTTTCTAGCATCTCTACCGTTTCTTGATTCCCGATATCTTCAATCGATAGATTGATGGAAAAATCACCTTCATGGTTTACAATTATCTCAAAGCTTTGAGCAATGATGGTCTGAGTAATTTTAGGATAAAGATTTGACTCTTTTGAGATCGTGAGATAGGGGAAAATAGATCGTACTTGGCCATTTTTCATTATGATACGAGCGAGTACTTCATGTTTACTAGCTTTACAGGTTGAGAGGCTGACTATCGGTTGAAAATAGGGGATTACACGATTTTCATTGAGAGCATCTTTTAGCTCTTGGACTTTGGTTACATTATCGTGAATCACTTGGCGAAGGTTAAGTCCTTCATGGTAGATCACAGGATTGATGTGAGAGTTACTTTTGAGGGCCATATCGGCTGTTTCGAGGAGTGGTTTGAAATCAGATGCTGCAACCAAGATAGTAGGTGTTCGAATTTCGGTATCAATGACAATAGGTGTTTTTGAAAATTCGTTTAAAACGTCTTTGCCTAAAGTTTCGAGAGAGTGTTTGAATGATGTTTCAAAAAGAATCCCAAAATCATCAGCACCTAAGCGATAGTAGGTTGGTTTGGCTCCTGAAAATGGAATGCTGCGGATACGATGAGCCGTTTTGACGAGAAGTTTATCTCCTGCAGATACACCGTAAAAATCGTTATAGTGTTTGAATTTTCGGATATTGATAAGGATGAGTCCTAAATCAGCTTTTGAATGTTTAACTCTCTCTTCATATGCTTTGCGGTTTAACAAACCTGTTAGTCGATCAGTCCGTCCTTCCCGTTCACTTCGAATTAAAAAGAGGGTGATAACAAGAATGCTGGCGATAAAGAGGATGGCTAAAAAATAAGAAAAATAAGTGACAAATTTCAACTCTTCCATCGATTCTTGCAGAAAACTTTTTTTCCCTTCTTCTAGAAACTTATCCAAGGAGTGATCATTAATCTGATCCAGTGCTTTGGAATAATTGGGAAAAGCATTTAAGATGACATTAAAATGGGAGATCAACTGTTTGAAAGCCTCTTGTTGCGCTTGAGTTGAGAAACGAAGTGAAGCGAGTGAATCGATATCATGACGAAAAGATTCAATCAGCTGAGTATCCATAGCATTTTTTGCAACGAGAAGAGCACCGCTAAGATGAGCAATTTTACGTAAACCATTTCGTTGATTTTCGGTTAATGAAGAGGTTGAAGCGAGTAATTTTTCTTGTAGAAGAGGGATTGCCGCGGTAGAGTTTTTAATGACCGTATTGGCAGTTTGAAAATCGTAAATGGCATTGGTTTTAGTTTCAAATGCTTTTTGATATTGGAGCAATAGTTCATAGCTCTTTGTGTGTTTTTGGACAAAATGTTGGTTTTCTAAAAGAGGAGTTAGATGAGTGTGGACATGCTCGATGGCATAGATGATATCATCTTGATTGGTGTAGAGATAAAAAGCATTGGTGAGGATAGCGTGGTTGAGTTTTTGCTGAGATGAATCTAGCTCTTTTAATGCCAGTTCGATTGTGTTGCGGTGAGTGTAATAATCGTTGGAAACACTCTTGAAATAAAATAGTGCGAGCAGGACGCTGATACCGAGTAAAGCCGTTAGACTTAGCTTGACAGAGAGCTTCATGGACGCAGCGCTTTATCGGAGAGTTTTCCAGTAAGGGTGTCTAAAAATGTAACCAACGCGTCAACCTCTTTTTCGGTGAGTTTGAGACCGAGATTATGATGTGACATTTTCTGAATAGCTTCGTGTAGCGTTATAGCACTTCCATCGTGGAAATAAGGTGCGGTAAGAGCAATATTGCGTAATGTCGGAACCTTGAAAACATTTTTATCCTGTTCACGGTGGGTGAGTGCGTACCGATCATCCGTTTTAATATTCCGATCTATGGGGAGAATGGCTCCCATTTTTTGATATGAGTTCCCGCCGACATTGACTCCGTTATGACAACTGATGCACCCTAGAGTTTTAAAGAGCTGATACCCTTTCAGCTCTTTGGGAGAAAGGGTTGCTTTTCCGCGTAAATAGAGATCAAACTTTCCATTGGGGGTTATGAGTGTTTTCTCATATTCGGCAATCATCACTGCAATATCGTTGGCGGATATGGTGCGACGACCAGTGATTTTTTCAAATGCGTTGCTGTAAGTCGGATTAGATTGAAGTCTTAATGCCGCTTCTTTGGGGGAAAGTCCCATTTCAACAGGATTATGGATCGGACCGAGAGCCTGTTCTGCTAAATTTTTAGCTCGACCGTTCCAAAATTGGGCGAAATTAAAAACGGAGTTCAAAACCGTAGGGGCATTCATCGAACCTTTTTGATGGTGGATTCCGATAGAAACATTCCGTGCATCAGCGCCACCTTTCGTCAAGTCGTGGCAGGATGCGCATGTTATGGTGTAATCACGTGAGAGTATCGGATCAAAAAATAGTTTTTCTCCTAATGCTGCTTTGCTAGCATCATAAGGGATACTTTGAGGAATAGGGAGAATAGGCTCTCCTGCATACACCAAAGAAGTGACAATAATGAAAAAGTAGAGGATATAGTGCATTGCCCTTCTTTTTGGGTGAATCCCAGTTGATTCTATTTTGACCTAAATTTGTTTAAAGTAACGTAAGAGTTCTGAGAAAAAATGTGAGTATAATGTAATAAGTCATTTTAAAGATTGTGGCGTTATAATGACTCCATATAAATAATAGAAATCAAGGACGTAAACATGGGTAAATACACTGAATTGACAGTATCTAATTTTGACGCAGTAACCAAAGAGGGTGTTTCATTGGTTGACTTTTGGGCACCTTGGTGTGGACCATGCCGTATGATCGCTCCGGTTATCGAAGAGTTGGCGGCAGAATTTGAAGGCAAAGCAAATATCTGTAAAGTAAACACAGACGAAGAGCAAGATATCGCAGTTAAATACGGTATCCGCTCTATCCCTACTATCCTTTTCTTCAAAAACGGTGAAGTGGTTGAACAAATGGTAGGTGCTGCTTCTAAGCAAGCATTTGCCGATAAATTGAACGCACTGCTTTAATCGTTACTTTTTTAGGTTGGGGTATTCCCAACCTAAACTTCTTCATTAATATTCTTCTCATTAATTTTTCATTTTACCTAGTAAGTGTTCAATAGCCTCAAAATACACCTGTATATTATCGTGTGATTAATCGAGTTTACGTAACCGATATCCTACGCCACGGGTATTGACAATCATTCCATTTTTGAGTTTTTTCAAAAGTCGGTGAATCCAATAGCGCATTGTAGCTGGAGCTACTTCTTCATTTTCCCAAACGTATGCTCTGAGGGTTTCTATCGTAACAATATTTCCTATATTCTGAATAAGTATACGCATTAAAAGAGATTCTATACGTGTCAGTTCAATCAGTTTTCCATAATGAAGAAGTTGATTATTGTTCAGAGAAAACGTATATCCCTGAGATAAATTTACGTTATCCTCATTTTTATCGGGGTTAAGCAAGCGGCTGATATTTTTGATTCGTAAAAGTAACTCTTCCATTTCAAAAGGTTTTTTGAGATAATCCTGACATCCAAGTGAAAAAGCTTTCTTAATAAATTCAATTTCAATATGGGTTGAAATCATAATTACCAAGGAAGTTGGATAGCGATTTCGAATGTATTCCAATACTTCATTTCCATTAAATCCTGGGACATTAATATCTAATATATAAAGATCGTGTGCTTTTGTGTAGACAAGATCCATAGCGCTGTCCCCATCGAAACAAGCATCAATATTAAATCCAATCTCTCTGAGTTCGTTGGCAATAACAGAGTTGCTGCAATAGTCATCTTCTAGCAATAAAGCTTTCATTGGTTGATACCTATAATTTTTTATGATGTTGAAATATAGCAGACTATTGTTTGGTATATGTTTGACGAATAATTTCTTGTGGAATTTGATAGATAAAGGTGCTACCAAGCCCTTTGAGACTTTGCACATCGATTTGAATATGGTGCTCCGTGCAGATATCATTGATGATACTCATCCCTAGGCCTAACCCTTTTTGATTATTGGAAGCTCGGTAGTAGACTTCAAAGATTTTATCTTTCTCCTCTTCACTCATACCGATCCCCTGATCTTTGAATGATAATTGTATCCCTTGCTCATATTTTTGGAGGGTAATTGTAATGATTTTACCCAATTCCATCGTGTATTTGATAGCATTGGAAATATTATTATCGATTAATCTTTGTAATTCGGTACGACTCATTAAAATTTGGTATTCATCATCTGTATCTAATTCAATAACAAGCTCTTTAACAAAAGAGATAGAATGAAAATAAAGGATACGATCAGCTATAAAATCAGATAAATCGATCCATTCGATTGGATAGCAAAGCTTCTCTTTGCGGGCAACAAAAGCAATATCGTCGTAAATGGTTGCAAGAATACGCGCTGATCCTTTGATCATTTCAAGATTATGGAGATTGCACTCTTTTGAAAGCGTTCCAAGATTTAATTCGATGGAATTGAGTGGAGTGTTCATCTCATGAATCATTTTTTGGATGAAAAAATTTTGTTGCTGCTGCAGTTCAGAGAGTTCTAAAATCACTTTTTCTTTATTAGATATTTCAGTGTTAAGTTCTTTTTTCATATAAAAATAAGTAAGTAAAAAAGTTAGAAGAACAAATATAAGCATCCAAATATAGAGTGAAATCTCCATTCTAAGCCTTCTATAAAATTTAGGTTTAGTATTATACGTTTAATGAATGATGATTAAGTTAAATAGACTCAAAGCCCATTTGGCTTTCCTAAATGGTATCCTTGTGCGTAATTGATACCTATCTCTTTGAGGACATTATAGGTCTCTTCACTGCTGACAAATTCTGCAATGGTTTTAGCACCTATTTTTTGAGCAAAATCTGAAATCGTTTCAACAATGATCCTATGTCTGAGATTGTTAGAAATACCAGTTATCAAAGAGCCATCAATTTTAATGTACTGTATGTTGAGTCGTAGAATATGCTCAAAATTCGAGTATCCTGTTCCAAAATCATCGATAGCGATTTTTGCTCCTAATGATTGTACTTTAGTAATAAAACTAGTTACACGATCGTAATTCTCGATACCTTCTGATTCTAAAATTTCAAAAGTTATCCGATGAGCGGTATTGGTTGATACGATTGTATGGATGATTTTATTAACGGTATCAGTATTGCATATATCCTCGATGGAGAGATTGACGGAAAAAGGTTCTGTTCGTTTTGCAAATAAATGACAAGCTTGCTTAATGACTTCCAATGTGATTTGTGTATACAATTTTGTTTTTTTAGCAATGGGTAGAAAATCCATTGGCGGTATTAAATTTCCATGCTCATCGACCATTCTAACTAATGCTTCATATTTAAAAATTTGATTATTTGTACAATCAATGACAGGTTGATAGTGACAAATAATCCGTTGATCCGACAGCGCTTTATGGATATGTGTAGCCATGGCAATGTTTTTTTTGTAGGTACTCTCGATATTTTCTTGTTCTTCATAGATGGCAATAGAGAGTTTACGTTCTTTTGCTGTATAGAGAGCGATATCGGCTCGAGTTAATAATTTTTCATATCCTAATGCTGCTCCTACACGCATGTGTAAATTGATCGATTCTCCCTCAATAATGAGTTGAATGGTATGCAGTTTTGAATGGATAGCTTGAATTCTAGTGTACAAAGAATCTCGGTTTGTCTCTTCATGAAATAATATAGCAAACTCATCACCTCCTATTCTATATGCGATGATTCCCATTTTTTTCCACTCTTCCGCTAACTGGATTAAGATACGATCTCCTGTATTTATCCCAAAGAAATCATTCATTTCACGGAATGCATCGATATTAAAAATCGCGCATGCTGAAGGAGAATAGGTTGTAATATCAATGAGAAGTTTTTCACGATTGAATAATCCGGTTAGTTGATCATAAAGTGCCAATTTTAAAATTTTTTCCTCTTTTTCTTTTATTTTACTAATATCCAATATAGCTAATATTTCAACACTTTGACCTGCTAAAACAATATTGTGACTCCTTAAAATGGCCGGAAAGGTACTGCCGTCTTTGCGCTGCATTAGTGCTTCATACCGTTCGAGATATCCGTTTTGCATTATGGTTTGTATTTGTGTTTGGAATGCGGGAGCGATAAAGTCTAGAGCCTTTTTGTTTATCATTTCATCTTCGGAATATCCAAATATTTGAGGAGAAATATGATTTACAAAAATGCACTGTTTGGATTCATTATAGATAATCAACCCTTCAATTGTGGAGTCGATAAACGTTTGAAATGAGGTAAGTGCATTGTCTCTTTGTTGGATCAATTGAGCCTCTAAATTTTTTTGTTTAGTAATGTCGATACCGATTTGTATTTTTACCAACCGTCCATCATGGAGCCTTACGATTCGGTCTTTAAATAAATAGTGATTTGAGTTGAAGCTATTTTTATTATCCCATTCAAAGATAGTTCCCTCAGGAAAATCGAAAATTGTATGGGAATACGGTAGGGGACAAAAGTTACAAGGGCATGATTGATTTTTTTGTAAAACACTGTAGCATGTTTTTCCGATGATGTCTCCAAATTCATCTTGGCACAGTTTGTTTGCATATAAAATTTTATAGCTCATTAAATCGATTACATAAACAAGGGCACCTGAATGATTAATGATTAATTCCATTGTTTCAAGGGCTAAATTTGTATTTTGCATTGTAACGATTTCCTCCAGATCATGAGTAAGTTTTGAAGTATAAAGAAGATCTGTTTGGTGAGTGTTTGATACCATTGTGCATTTCTGTCAAACACTCACCAAACACTTCACCCTTATACTTTTGTCTTTTAATGAATAATAAGGATTGGTTTACAACATTGGATCAGAATGCCCATATTCACATTACCGAAACGGTAAAACAAAAAATTTTGCCCCTTAAGATAGTCTTTCCGTCGCATTACGCACGGATCTATTCTCAGGAAGCTGCAAGAAACGATATTGAGCTTCACCCTGATGAACTCCTAAATTCGGAAATGTTGAGTGAGAAAGTGGTGCATCATGTCATCAATCTTGCATCATGCACGGAGCGAGCGATCATCGCTATTGAAAATGAAGATTCTAAAACACTTCGAGAAGTGCTGGAAGAGACGAAGCAGCTTCGTAATGAGTTGGATGAACTGCGTAAAGTAGTGTACGAAGATGCATTGACCAAAAGCTATAGCCGAAAATGGCTCGAAGATGTCTATTTATCCAACGATAAATTATCGATGAATCAAAAGGGGACATTGGTATTGATCGATCTAAATAAATTCAAAGAGATTAACGACACACACGGTCATAACATAGGCGATAAAGTGTTGACGTATGTTGCGGATAAATTAAAAGAGAGCGGGGGGCATGTCGTTCGCTACGGAGGAGATGAGTTTTTGGTCCTTTTTGATACCAAAGAGTCCGCCCTTACAATAACGAAAAAGTTTGCCGCGATGGTTCAAAGGTTTGGACAAATCTCTTTTAAAATGGATACGGCGAATTTTAAGATCGGCTTTTCTTACGGGGTCATGACGTTTGACAAAGGCTCGCAGTTAAGTCATGTCATCGATGCGGCCGATAAAGAGATGTATCGTCATAAACGAGGCTAAATGGAAAGTGTAATAGCACTGTGCGTCCTATTTTCTTAAAACTTTTCTAAAGAGATTGAGTGATAAACGCTCTTTGGGTGAGCTTCAATTACAAATGTGTATGATACGTCAAATTTACAGTGGAGTTTTGGATGTTGGATTGTGCAATTATCGGAGGGGGGCCTGCTGGATTAACAGCAGGTTTATATACTTCACGCGGCGGTTTAGAAAATGTTGTAATGTTTGAAAAAGGGATGCCAGGCGGTCAGATCACGATGAGTTCCGAGATTGAAAATTATCCGGGCGCAACGCAGCATAATCTCAGCGGTATGGATTTTATGATGCCATGGATTGAACAGTGTCAACGCTTTGGGATGAAACATGAAATGTCCGAAGTATCTCGTATTGGACGTCGAGAAGACGGTATTTTTTCGATTCATAAATCCGATGGCTCCGTGGATGAAGCCAAGAGTGTTATTGTCTGTACAGGATCAACTCCCAAACGTGCCGGATTTATTGGAGAAGATACTTTTTTTGGGCGTGGTGTGAGTACGTGTGCAACGTGTGACGGATTTTTCTATAAAAATAAAGAAGTTTCCGTTATCGGCGGAGGGGATACAGCACTTGAAGAGGCTCTGTATCTCGCTAAAATTTGTTCAAAAGTCTATTTGATTCATCGACGTGATTCGTTTCGTTCCGCCCCAAGCACAATCGAACGGGTAAAGAACACTCCGAATATCGAATTGGTCCTTAATGCGATTCCTGAAGAGGTATTTGGAGGGGCAATGGGTGTTGAAGGGCTCCGTGTAAAACTCCAAGATGGAACACTGCGTCAAATCGACGCTCCGGGTGTTTTTGTTTTTGTGGGCAACAACGTCAATAACCAAGTGTTGGTCCAAGAAGATGGATCTTTTTTATGTGAAATGACCCCATGGGGTGAGGTAAAAGTTGATCTGAGTATGAAAACCTCTATCCCGGGTCTCTATGCAGCGGGAGATATGCGCTCCGAAGCTCCAAAGCAGGTTGTTTGCGCAGCGGGTGACGGAGCTGTTGCGGCACTCCAAGCGATTGCTTACGTTGACGGGCACCATTAATTTTTTTCGATTTACGCCCCTTTAAAGACGAAGAGGGTAAAATACTCTACTTATTTAAATAGGGATGCTACAGATGATTAGAGCAGGTGTATTTGGCGCTGGCGGGCGTGTCGGAAAGCTGTTGATTGAAGATTTACATCATGAATCAGAGATCTCATTGGGGGCCGTTTATGTCCGTAATGAGCTCAATTTCTCCATCGATCCTTCGGTATTGGTGACAAATGATATGGGAACGCTTCTCAAGGGGAGTGATGTCATTATCGATTTTTCATTGCCCGAAGCAACTCAGCTTTTGCTCGAAAAAGCAATTGAACATCCTAAACCTTTAGTGATCGGTACGACAGGTTTGGATACACATCAGATGAATTTACTCAAAACTGCCAGTGAATCAATGCCGATTCTTTATGCGACCAATATGTCTCTAGGGGTTGCTCTTCTCAATCAATTGGTTCATATGGCGGCAAAAACACTCGATGGATTTGATATCGAGATCGTCGAACAGCATCATCGTCATAAAAAAGACGCCCCTAGCGGTACGGCACTTACACTCGCTCACTCAGCGGCAGCAGGTCGTAATCTCGATCTTGATGCAGTACGTGTCAGCGGCCGTAATGGGAATATCGGTGAACGAACTAAAGATGAGATTGCGGTGATGGCACTTCGCGGCGGAGATATTGTCGGTCGTCACACGGTGGGATTTTATAATGATGGTGAGTTTATCGAACTTCATCATACCGCAACCACTCGTAACACCTTCTCAAAAGGTGCCATTCGTGCCGCAAAATGGCTGGCCGGAAAACCAAACGGTCTTTACAGTATTCAAGACTGTTTAGAACTAGTATAAGGAAATAAAAGTGCGTAGCTTAAATGAAAAATGTGCGGTTGTCGGTATTTTTGATCATCCAGAAGCCTCTAAATTGGCCTATTTCTCTCTTCATGCCCTACAGCATCGTGGGCAAGAGGCCGCCGGTATCAGTACGGGTGATGGAGAAAAACTTTATACGATCAAAGATCGCGGGCTTGTCACTCAAGTTTTCGATACCCAAAAGCTGAATACCCTCAAAGGGCACATGGCAATCGGCCATACCCGCTACTCTACGGCGGGAGACGATTCGATTCTCGATGCTCAACCGGTATTTGCCCGCTATGATTTGGGGGAGATGTCGATTGTTCATAACGGAAATCTCACCAATGCAAAAGAGGTTCGTGACGCCCTGATCAAAAAAGGGGCGATTTTCCAAACTTTTATGGATACCGAAAATCTGATCCATTTGATCGCGAAAAGTGATCAACACCATTTGACCGATCGTATTATCGATGCCGTTAAAAAGATCGAGGGGGCATACTCGCTCGTATTTTTAAGTCGCTCTAAAATGTTCGCGATGCGTGATCCTCACGGTTTCCGACCGCTTAGCCTCGGACGAGTGGGTGATGGATATGTGGTTGCGTCAGAAACTTGTGCATTTGATCTCATCGGTGCGGAGTATATTCGTGACGTTGAGCCGGGAGAACTCCTGATTTTTGAAAAAGGGAAAGCCCCTAAATCGATCAAAGTATTCGATGCGACTCCGAAACATTGTATTTTTGAGTATGTCTATTTCGCGCGCCCTGATTCAAATGTTTATACTCAAAATGTCTATGAGATGCGTAAAGCGATGGGGAAAGCACTGGCGCATGAGCAACCGATTGAAGCGGATATGGTTGTACCGGTTCCTGATGGGGGGGTTCCTGCCGCAATCGGTTATTCTCAAGCGAGCGGTATCCCTTTCGAGATGGCGATTATGCGTAATCACTATATCGGACGTACCTTTATTGAGCCAACCCAAGAGATGCGCGATTTGAAAGTTAAAATGAAGCTCTCCCCAATCAATGATTTGATTCGCGGTAAACGCCTTATCGTGATCGACGATTCGATCGTGCGTGGAACGACCAGTCGACAAATCGTCCGTATGCTCAAAGCGGCAGGAGCATCAGAGGTGCATATGCGTATCTCCAGTCCGCCGACAACCGATCCGTGTTACTACGGTGTTGATACCCCTGACAAAGAGAAGCTCATTGCCGCGAATATGACAAACGAAGAGATTTGTGCGTTTATCGAAGCTGACTCACTCGGATATTTGAGCAATGAAGCACTGCTCAGCAGTGTAAACGGTAAAGAAGAAAATTACTGTACTGCCTGTTTTACCGGCAAGTATATCATTTAAGTATTTTCCATGCGGGAACAGATTTTTACCTTTGGGCAATATTTACACCATAAATTTGGGGTAAAGGTTTCAAAAGTTCCCGTATCAATCTCCGGTTTTACCTGCCCTAATATCGATGGAACGGTTGCCAAGGGGGGATGTACTTTTTGTGAAAATGACTCTTTCAGTCCGAGTCTGGATCGTGCACGTGAGCTCAAAGGTTTCTTCCTCAATCTAAACTCTTCAACTAATCCCCATTTAGAGAAACAGCTTCAGCAGTTAGAGTGGCAGTTTAATGCTCTCTCTAAGCGTTTAGAAAATGAAAACAGGGCTGAGAAGTTTATGGTCTATTTTCAGAGCTTTACCAATACCTACGCCCCATTTGAAACTCTCAAAGCCCTCTATGAAAAAGCTCTCAGTTTTGAGAATGTTGTTGGGCTCAGTATCGGAACCCGCTCTGATAGTATCAGTGATGAGACGTTTGAATATCTCGCGGAACTTTCCAAAAAAACCGAAATATGGATCGAATTTGGGATTCAGTCAATCTACGATGATACCTTGGAACGGATTAATCGGGGACATGACAGTGCCAATGTCAAAGAGGCGATTTTAAAAGCAAAATCGTATGGTCTCAATGTGTGCGGTCATCTGATCTTCGGTCTTCCGGGTGAGAGCAAAGAGATGATGCTCGGCACCGTAAAAGAGGCGTATGCCCTAGGGATTGATTCGGTAAAATACCATCCTCTTTATGTTGTAAAGCGTACGGCTTTGGCAAACGAATATGCCAGAGGTGAATTTGTACCAATCAGCGAAGAACTTTATTTGGAAGTACTGTGCGAAGCACTTCTTTTAAAACCGAAACATGTCAGTGTGCAGCGTATCAGTGCCGGAATCGACGATGAGAGCTTGATCGCACCGTTGTGGTGTAAAGATAAAAACACTCAGCTGCGTGCTATTAATAATGCCCTAAAGGCTATCGGATTAAAGTATTAATTCGCTTTTGCCGTAACATCATACGCGGCATTTTTAAAATAAGGGGGATAATCCAACATGATCGTAAATGTTTTGGATCTTCCCGGATTTAGATAATCGGCAACGACTTTTTGTTCAACGATATTTTGTCGCTTAAAATTAGGGTTATCCCCTTCATATAACTCTGCAAATGCGGTGGGTTGAGAAAACTGGCTCGCTTTTGCGTTATTGGAGGGCTCTCTATTGACCATCTTTACGGTTGCTACAACATTGGCAACAGGATACTCTCCGACATTTCGAACAACCCCTTTGATCATGATCTGTTCTGTCTGATAAAAACGTTCATCTTTTAGATTACTCACTTCCACACGATAGAGTGATTCATTCATCAAGGGCCATAAAAACACCCCTATCAAAATCAGTATCAGAGTGATGGTAGTGAAAACAGAAAATTTAGAGCGGCTCCTAAATGTCAGAATTATCCCCAAAATAAATAAAATCCCTAAAACAATAATGAGAAAATAATGCCATGGTGTTAAAGGGCTCATCTACAATCTGCCTTAATCGTAATATTGTAATCTTTACTATATCGGAAAGGTTCGACAAAGAGTTTAAAAGGGGCCGATTCACCGGGAGAAATAGCCTCTTCAATCTTCATGGAACTCTTTTTAAAAGGGAGATAGGGGTAGAGACGATCGAGATATTGGTTATGCGTTACTTTGTGAACACCGACTTTTACAGTGCATTCACTAAAGGGGCGTTTGGAGGTGTTGTTGATATCCCCTTTGATCAAAAGAGCTTCAGTAAATTCAAGAGCTTTAACTTCTTGGAGAATAATTTTGTTTTTGAAGAGGTAGTGATGCAGTGCAAGATATCCAGCGACAGGGCCAGCGGTGAGTACACCAAATGCGATTAAAACGAAAAAGATAGCTACTCCTAGTTTATGGCGTAAAACAATGGCGATAATAAGGAGGAGGATAAAGAGGATAATAACTCCCCCAAAGAGGAAGTAATCATAGATAATCAGATGTTGAATAAAATCTTGGATGCGTGCTTTCATTTGGTCCTAGCGTTTTTCTCCGCAATCCCACTCATCCCGAATCTTCGGGCAAGCTCTTGTTTGACACGATCGGGAGAGATGTTTTTGTGTCCCAGTGCGACGAGGACGTGGTACACTAAATCGGCACATTCGTAAATAATTTCATCTTCATTACCGTCTTTGATAGCAAAACTGAACTCTCCTGCCTCTTCGACCACTTTTTTGAGGATGGTATTATCCCCTTTGCTGAGTAACTTCGCTGTCCATGAGGTTTCTGGATCGGCATTTTTGCGACTGAGAATCGTGTGATAAAGCTCATCAATAATGCCATACGCCGCTGTCGTATCGATTTGAGGTTCGCTGATGCTCTCACCGGTTTCAATATCGGTAAAGAAACACGATTTGCGTCCCGTATGACACGCAACCCCCTCTTGGCGTACGATGATCAAAAGGGTGTCGTTATCGCAGTCGAGCAAAAAGCGTTCGATATGTTGCAGATGACCGCTTGATTCCCCTTTTTTCCAAAGGCGCTGTTTGGAGCGGGAGTAATAGTGGGCGATTTTAGTAGAAAGTGATAATTCTAACGCTTCACGGTTCATGTATGCCATCATGAGTACTTCAAGAGTTGTAGAGTCTTGGACAATCACGGGAAGAAGATCGGATTTGGTCCAGTCGATGTGATCGAGATTCATGGATAATGCCTTTCGTCATTCCCGCGAAGGCGGGAATCCAGCTTAAAGAGATTTTAGTGGGTAGATGAAACTTTTTGTGTGTCACCTGTTTTTGTATCCAGCCAAATATTCGGAGTAGAGCCTCCCGGTGTGAGGAAAATCTTAGCGTCTTTATTTTCTTTAAGTGCTTCGTTGAATTTTCCTTGCACTTGGATTTGTTCCAATTTTAACAATCCGGGAGTGAGAGACGCACCGATGAGATGATTGGCTTTGGCTTGAGCTTGGGCTTGGATGGTAATCGCATTTGCGGTACCTTGGGCTTCTGTCTCTTTTTTGAACGCCTCTTGTTTCGCACGCTCGACGTCTTGTTGTGCACGTTCTACCTCTTGTTTGGCGACTTGAACACGTTCGATTTGATCTTTTACTTTTTGTGGAAGGCCGATTTCACGAAGCTGAATAGACTCTAGCTGTGCCGGAGCGTTTTTCTGCCCTTCAACCGTTTTACGGATTCCCGCTTCGATTTGGGTAGCGATAGCATTACGCATAATCGGGAGATTTTCTGCTTCATATTGACCAATGACGTTACGAACGACGTCACGCGCTACCGGATCGATAATTTTATCTTCCCAACTAAATCCCCAGTTGGAGATAGTTTGTGCGGCAAGTTGCGCATTGAGACGGTATTGAACGGTAATATCGATCGAAACAGGAAGCCCACGTTTATCTAAAACTGCAATCGCCGGTTTAAGGACGATACCGTCTCCGGTTGTCGAAGCACGGTCAATTTTGTCGGCATAATTGATAATGCGCACTTTGGTATCGACGATATAAACTTTTTGGATCAATGGAATGAGGAAATGGAGCCCCGGCATCAATGCCTGTTCTTCGTATTTACCGTTGGTAGAGAGGATACCGCGCTCCCCCTCGGTGATAATAATGAACGGTTTAGCTAAGACAAGGAGCAAAATGATTCCACCGATAACCCATAACATTCCGGCTTTTTGACCGTTCATATTAAAGTCCATTTTGGGTGGCTTAGGGGCTTGAAATCCACCACCACGCTGCTCTTCTTTTTTCTTTTTATTAAAATAGTCGTTCATATCACTAGCCATGATGCTTCCTTTTACGATAAATCTCCAGCATTAATGCTGGAAGCTTTAGGGGGTTGCAAGGGACAATCTTGTCCCTGCCACTAAAATGGGCTTTGCCGATTTTAGTGATTTAATCGATGTATGTCAAATAATGGTCGTAATCAGGGTTGCGTCCGCATACGATATCGAAATAAGCGGCTTGAATTTTTTCGGTCAACGGTCCGCGTCCGCCTGCACCAAGTACGCGCGCGTCAACTTCACGGATCGGAGTGATTTCAGCAGCCGTCCCGGTAAGGAACGCTTCATCCGCTGTATAAATCTCTTCGCGGGTGATTTTTCTGCGTGTAACTTTCATCCCCATCTTCTCCGTCATCTCAATAACGGTTTTTTGGGTGATAGAGACAAGTGAATTGTCATTTGGCGGGGTGATGATTTCTCCGTCTTTGATAAGGAAGAAAGAGGCACCGCTCGCTTCGGCAACGTATCCTTCATCATCGAGGAGCAACGCTTCGTCATATCCCGCTTCAACCGCTTCGAATTTTGCCATTTGAGAGTTGAGATAGTTTCCAACCGCTTTGGCTTTACCCATGTTTGATTTGTTGTTTGGACGGCTGAATGAGGAAATTTTGAGGCGGATTCCGCGCTTCATCCCCTCTTCACCGAGGTATGCACCCCATTCCCATGCGGCAACCGATACTTCTACGGGTGCTTCTTTGTGGTAAACCCCCATAACACCGTATCCGAGATAAACGATTGGACGGAGATAGACGTTTTCACCGGTAAATTCATTGGCACGCAAGAGTTCGATTTGCGCCGCATTGAGCTCTTCTACTGTGTAAGGAACGGTGATAAGGGTCATTTTCGCCGATTCGATCAAACGCTTAGTGTGGTCGTTTAGACGAAAAATCGCGTACCCTTTTGGGGTTTTATACGCTTTAGTACCTTCGATAGCACCGTTACCGTAGTGCAGTGTATGAGAAAGGACGTGAATTTTTGCTTCACTCCACGGGAGCATTTTGCCGTTCATCCAAATATATTTGGCTTCGTTCATGAGAAGATCTCCAAAAGAAAAATTCAGTGATTTTAGCGAAGTTGGGGTTTAATGTTTATTAAGAGAAAGCTCCCGCAAGGCGGGAGAGGTTAATGCGAAGGTGTATTGATCATCCAGATTGAAAATACATCGAGGTAATCCCAAAAGGATTGGATGTATTCGGGACTTACCCCCTCTGCTTCGAGTGGGGGGAGCAGTTCGGCGTAAAATTCGAGCCATCGACGGCGGGCGGGCTCGTCAATCCGAAACGGTGCATGACGTCCCACCATGCGTGGTTCTCCACGGCTTTGGGCAAAAAAGTCAGGTCCTCCGCAAATTTGGATCAAAAAATCTGCCGCATGTTTTTTTGCATTGGCAAAATCTTCTTCATCATTGACGGGGAACAAAAACGCAATATCACTGTTGCGGATCATCTCATAATGATCATCGACCAATTTACGAAAACGCTCTTCGCCCACTTGGAAATAGAAGCCCGGATGGGGTTTGGTGACGGGAGGGCGTACCCCTAAAACACCGTCGGTAATTTTAAGTTCCATAAACAGTCCTCTGCGTAATTTTGAGACATATTCTAAAGGCGAGTTGAAAAGAAAGAGCTTAAAATAACCTCTCCATCCTCTTTTTAGGTGATGATTTGTATAATTGAAACATAATTTAATCCTCGGAGACACTTATGGATGCACATGTTTGGATGGGATCACGACAGGTTGTAGCGCAAAGTTACACAGAGCGTCTCAGCCCATATGATGGGCGTGTTGTGTCTCGCGCGGCAGTGTGCAATGCCGAGGTTGCGATTGAAGCATTGAACAAAGCACAAACGGCTTCTAAAATCGCCAAAAAAGTGCCGTTGCATCAGCGATGCGCATGGTTGTCGGATGTGGCTTCAAAACTGCGTGAACAGCGTGAAGAGTTTGCTCTCACGTTGTGCGATGAAGTGGGAAAACCGATCACCTATGCGCGGATCGAAGTGGATCGATGCATCGAGACGATCACCCTCTCTGCAGAGACGATGCGAACACTGAGTGGCGAGACGATCAATACTGATGCTATGCCAAGCGGACGAAGTGCTCATGCGTATTGGCGTAGAGAGCCAGTGGGTGTTGTCGTCGCGATCACTCCGTTTAATTTCCCGCTTAACCTCGTCGCGCATAAACTGGCCCCTGCATTGGTCGCCGGAAATGCCGTTGTCCTCAAACCGACTCCCGAAGCACCGTTATGCGCCTATAAACTCGCACAGCTTTTTATTGAAAGCTCTTTTGCTACTCCTGATGCATTGAGTGTCGTCTACGGTGATGCGGAAGTGGGAAGTGCTTTGGTGGGGAGTGATATCCCCCGCGTGATCAGTTTTACCGGATCAGTCGGGGTAGGGAACATTATTACGAAAAGTGCGGGGATTAAAAAAGTCTCCCTTGAACTCGGCGGAAATGCGGCAACGTATATCGATACGAGTGCCGATCTCGAATACGCCGCAGCAAGATGCGCTATCGGAGCGTTTGTCAACTCGGGGCAAGTGTGTATCTCTTTGCAACGTATCTATGTCGATAATTCTATTTATGACGAATTCGCTACTAAAATGGCAGAAGCTACCGCTAAACTCATCGTCGGTTCACCGTATAATGATGATACTTTTTTGGGACCGTTGATTAACGATGAGGCTGCGGAACGTGCTATGAGCTGGGTAGAGAGTGCGATAGAAGAGGGGGCGCGTCCTCTCACTCCTCCTCATCGTGAAGGGCTCATTTTCTATCCCTGTGTTATGGCGGATGTGACCGAATCGATGAAAATTGTCTGCGAAGAGGTGTTTGCCCCGATCGTGAGTTTAGTCCGTGTGGATGGAATTGATGATGCAATAGAGCGGATGAACAACTCGCCATACGGATTGCAGTTTTCGATTTTCACCAATAACCTCGCTCATGCGAAAAAAGTAATCGATGAGTGTGAAGCAGGTGGGGTGGTGATCAACGATATGCCAACCCTTCGTTTCGATATTCAGCCCTACGGGGGTGTCAAGCTCAGCGGAGTCGGACGGGAAGGTCCGAGGTTTGCGATTGAAGAATTTACGGAAATCAAATCGATAGTTATTCTTTAATCTACTTTTCTGTTTAGTCAGAAAAGTAGCAAAAGATCATACCATGATCCAAGAACGCTCGTTCCTCTCGGCACTACTGCCTTCGGAACGGCTCTAGGAATTGGATCATGGGAATTTAATTAATAAGGAAAAAATGATGTTAGAAGTAGGAAGTGTTTCCCCCGATTTTTGTTTGAGTAATCAAGACGATGTAGAGATATGTTCACGCGATTTACGCGGTAAATGGATCGTGCTCTATTTTTATCCGAAAGATTCGACACCCGGCTGTACGACGGAGGCGTGTGAATTTACCGCCGCAATGGATGAGTATGATGATATGGGAGCGATTATCTTGGGCGTGAGTGCCGATAGCACGAAAGCTCATCGTAACTTTATCGAAAAACAAAATCTCGGTATTACATTGCTGAGTGATCCGACGACGCAGATGATGCAAGACTACGGTGTATGGGCAATGAAGAAAAATTATGGCAAAGAGTACATGGGGATTGTCCGCTCAACGTACATCATCGATCCAAAAGGGATCGTCAAAGCAGTTTGGACGAATGTAAAAGTAAAAGAGCATGTGGCAAAAGTGAAAGAGGAATTGGCGAAGCTTCAAGGGTAATAATTGTCATTGCGGACTTGATCCGCAATCTTAGATCCTGAATCAAGTTCAGGATGACAGAGGGATTAGAATTTATATCGGATATACGCCCGAATATCCTGAGCCTTATCCACCACTACCCCTGCTAAATCGGTGCCGGAGGGGATATCACTGATTCTCATTGGTGTTCCGCTTTGGCTTCCAAAAAAACCGTTGCTTCCACTATAATCATAATCGATGTAGGTATATCGGAGCTGAAAACTAAGAGCGCTCGTGAGCGGTTCGGTGAAGTAGAGCTCATACGCATTTCCACGTGCAGCAATTTTTGATCCGATTGCGGTATCTTCTCCATAGGTAAACGATCTCCAGTATTGACTACCGTGATTAAACTCGACTCCCCATTTCCCTTTTTCACTTAGCAGTGAGGGCATCTGTGCTCCGATCCAATAACTGTAACCGGTTTCACTGTTCGCAGAGCCTAGCATTGTTTTTGTGCTGTCGGGGTCGGTTTTCGACATCGCTCCGCTCAGAAATAGGGTTGTTTTATCCAGATACTCACTCCATCCCTCTCCGATTCCATGCAGAGCTACAAAAGCAGAGGCTAGGTGGAGTGAGCCGACGCTTTCGAGTGAGGGATCATAGTTGGCGGGGTTGAAAGCGCCGAATTGATCAAATCCTCCATTGGTAATGTCGATCAGATTGTTGGCATGAGTGTATTGAAACTCCGTTTCGATGTGTTGATCGTGATAGGGGACGATATTGATGGCATACATTATGATATTACCTGTATCGGTAGAACTTGAATCTGCATAAGGGGTTGAACTAAAGCGAGGTTCAGCATTACTCATCCCTTGACCTGCTGCAAATTTAATTGAAGTTCCGGGAATTCCGGTGAGATGAGAAAGATTGAATTTGAGATTTCCTCCATCAAATTCGGCATTGGAAATATGACCCAAGGGAGAGGTTGCTTCATCATCTTCACGGTAGCTGATCAGCTTTCCATTGGTAGAAGGGCGGCGACCAATCCCCAATGACCACGGTACATCAAGACCGAGCAGTTGATCCTCTTCGTAGTTGATATAGGCTGAATGTACCCGTAGCGTGTCATCTTGCCTATTTTCCGAGCTTACCCAATCGAAACTGTCCATCCCGCCGCTTTGAGGATCGAGCATTGAGCGTTCTCCAAAGAGTTTGTTGTAGGCCAACTGACCGCCGAAGTGGAGATGAGCATTCGGAGAGTAACCCATAGTGAGCCATAAACGGTTACTGAAAAGAGCATCATTCTCTTGTTTACTGCCATCCGCCATTTTGTACTGGATATTATCGACGCTGGTACGGAAATCAACGCCGAAATTGAGACGATTATGAGAAATACTTTGGTTCATATCTGCTATTTGACGGCGTAGATCATTGATGATATCGAGGGTTTCTACCGAATAGGGATCGTGTGTTCCATCGTCAGTATCGATAACGGAAGCGAGTTCCGCATTATCCGATTTGAGTGTTTTGACCTCTTTTTTAAGAGAAGTTACCTCTTTGGTCATACTGTTGACACGCTGTTGGATGGTCTCTTTTGCCGAGGCGCTGTAAGTGAGTAAAAGAGAAACGAGAAGTGAATGAAGAAGGGTATGGCGCATTTCATGTCCTTAAATTATTTTAAACATGAAATGATAATTTATATTAGATAGACAAATGTGAATGAGGTTATAAACGAATGTAAACAGAGGCCTTCCCGCAAAAGCGAGAAGAAAATTGACGGTTAGAATTTATAGCGGATATAGGCGCGAATATCTTGTGCTTTGTCAACAATCATATTGCTTGGTGTATCACTAATTTTCATTGGCGTTCCACTTGTTGTACCAAAGAATCCATTACTGCCACTATAATCATAATCGATATAGGTATAGCGGAGTTGGAACGTGAGTATATCGTCTACGAGAGGCTCTGTGAAATAGAGCTCATACGCATTTCCGCGAGCGGCGATTTTGGAGCCGATCAGAGTATCTTCTCCATAAGTGATCGGACGCCAGTATTTTGATCCATGGTTAAACTCAGCACCCCAGCGGCCATCATCACTAATTAGAGATGGAAACTGAGTTCCAATCCAATAGCTGTATCCGGTTTCGCTATCTGCTGAACCCAACATTGTTTTTCCACTATACGGATCAGTTTTAGACATAGCGCCGCTTACGAATACGGTTGTGTCATCGAGGAAATCACTGATACCATCCCCGATTCCATTAACCATGGCAAAAGCAGTGGCTGTATGAAGACCGCCAACAGTATCCATACTCATATCTTGAGTACCACTATAAGTTGCATTGTTATTATTGACTGATCCTGTATTGGTGATATCAATTAAATTATTGGCATAGGTATATTGAAAGCCTGTACTGTATTGTTTATCATCGTATGGAACAGCAATAATCCCAATCATGTCAATATTGTTGGTATCCGAATCACCACCACCAGCGTATGGAGCACTACCGAAACGAGGCTCTGCTTCACTCATACCACGTCCTGCACAGAGTTTGAAATATGATCCATCTAGTCCAATTAACTCTTCGGTCCCGAATTTGGCGCTTGCTCCATCAAATTCAACATTTACAGTATGTGCTAAAGGTGAAGATGATGCTAAATCATCACGAAGATTGATAAGGTGACCCTCTGTAGAGGGACGGCGACCGATACTAATTGTCCATGGCATATCAAGACCCATAAATTCATCATTATTGTAAAAGAAGTAGGCAGAGCGGACACGGAGTGTATCATCATAGGCTGCTTCACTACTAATCCAATCAAAATTTTCCCATGCGGTATTTGCATTACTATTCATTGTTCGATTGCCAAAGGTTTTATTGTACGCAAGTTGCCCCACAAAACTGAGGTTTTTAGTAGCAGCATAGCTCATATTCAGCCATAAGCGGTTACTCAGTAGAGCATCATTTTCTTGTTTACTACCATCTGCCATTTTGTAGTGGAGATTATCCACACTGGTACGGAAATCAACTCCGAATTTGAGATTGTTTCCGTTGGTTTTTTTGTTCAAATCATCGATTTGGTCTTGGATCTCTTCGAGGGTTTCATTGATTTTTCCGCTACTTGCAACCTCTTTTTTCCCGTCTGTTACTACCGGCGTAGAGAGCTGAGTGGTTAATTTGGAATTTTCGGCTTTTATAGCGTTAAGCTCAGCTTTGAGCGCCGCCATCTCTTTTTCCATTTTTTCAAACCGTTGCATAAGTGCATCGTCTGCAAATGCACACGTACTGAGCAGTGCGGCAGCGACCACGGAACCTAGGATTCGTTGAGTCATCATTTCTCCTTATTTTTAATGCTCACGCATTACATGTGGATGATATTAACAAAAATTATATAAAAGTAATTTGAAAAGGGTAAATTTGTGTGATAAAAACGTGACGGAAAGGGTAATATTAATTACAGCTAAAATTAAGTCCTATTTCAGTATAATCCGCCCGATTTTCTCTCTTCTAAACGTTTTGACGTGAGAAAAAAATCGCAAGCGAATCGTGCAGTTCTCGTGCAACCGATGTTTCATCGGCTCTGTTTGCGCTCGCCCAAGCAAACGAAGAACACAAATATTTCTCTATCAGGAGTCCCTTATGGTCACAATGAAAGACCTTCTCGAATGTGGTGTACACTTCGGTCACCAAACACGTCGTTGGAATCCGAAAATGAAAAAATACATTTTCGGTGTTCGTAAAAATATTTATATCATCGACCTTCAAAAAACATTGCGTTATTTCCGTAATGCATACCAACAAGTTGTTGATGCTGCGGCTGAAGGACAAACAGTTCTTTTCGTAGGAACCAAAAAACAAGCGCGCGTTGCAATCCGTGATGCAGCAGAAAAATGTGGAATGCCATACGTTGACAACCGCTGGTTGGGTGGAATGTTGACAAACTTCCCAACTATTCAAAAATCAATCCGCAAACTTGATATCATTGAAGAGATGCAAGCAAAC
>CAZKJU010000019.1:0-31364 GCA_964553185.1 uncultured Sulfuricurvum sp. | reverse complement strand
CGATGTCTAACCTCTATTTGCAACCCGAAACGTTTGCAACGGTTCAAAATATCTGGGACATGATGCTCACCCCGCTCACGGGCTTTCGTTTGATCAATTTTTTCCTCACGGCGTTTAGCTTTACGGGAATCGTAATGATCTATTTGGGAGTCAAATGGGTCAAAGCGGGCGGTGAAGATGCCGAAGCGGGACGTTTGGCGATCGATCAAGGTAAAAAATGGTTTATGTGGGCAGCCCCTGTCAATATCGCCATCTTGCCACTCGTGTTTTTCGCATTCAGTCCGCGCATCAGCGAAGCGTATATCCATACGCCGTTTGTTTTCGCACCGTTCGCCGCATCGGTCGTACTTACTATCTTGTTCTTCTTCTTGCTCAAACGCTTCGGCACTGCAGAGATGAACATGGGTGAAGCGACCAAAGCACTTGTGTTGATGCTTGTCGCTGTATTGTTGATGGCAACCGCCCGTCACGGTATCCGTGTCGTGAGTTTCGAAGAACCGCTCAAGCTCCAAGCCGAAGCGACCGAGAAATACATGACCGACGTTATCACCGAGTACAAAGCATACAAAGAGGAGATGAAAAACGCTCCTGCGGTGGTTCTCGATCCTGCGGTGTCACTCGCCGATTCCAAAGGGTGTTTGGCGTGTCACAGTGTTGATACGGCGCTCGTAGGTCCGTCGTACAAAGAGGTTGCCGCCAAAGGCGAAAGCGCTGAAGTCCTCACCGCGTCACTCAAAAACGGTAGTACAGGTAAATGGGGTGAAACTCCGATGCCTCCGCAAAACGTTACCGATGAAGAAGCTGCAACACTCGTTGAGTGGGTGTTGAAGCAAAAATAAGGCTGTCGTACTTTTCTTTTTAACAAGAAAAGTGCGCAAAAGAAAATCGTCCTCCGAGCAAATCGCACGCGCGACTCCTTGCACTACTGCATCGCCCCTAAAGGGATTTCCTTTGGTCACGCGCGGCTTTTGCGGATGCTCGCAGGACACCTATAATTTAAATGACTATTTTCAAAAGAGAACCCAATATGCCAAAATCGACCTCCTTAAAGATTCAAACCATATTCGGTTCTCCTTTGAGAATATATTAATTATAGTAATTTTCATGAATACCCTTTTAAAAAGTATTTTTTTATTTCAATCCCTTCACGAAAATATACTCAATGAGTTATCAAAAATCAGTATACAAAAACGCTGTCAAAAAGGTGAAATTCTTTTTTTCGAAGGGGAAGATTCAACACATTTACACATTCTCGTAGAAGGCTCAGTCAAAATATACAAATCCGACGCCATGGGAAATGAAATATACTTGCACCGTTTTGATGCGAACTCCCTTATTGCAGAGATGGCAAATTTTTATCATCTTCCTTTTCCTGCGTCCGCCTTAGTCGAAATCGATAGCCTCATTATAAAAATAAACTATCAGGTATTTGAAAAAGAGTTTCTTAAAAACCCTGCTATTTCATTCGAGTTTATCCGTTCAATGGCGCAAAAAATCAAATCTTTAGAACATATCATTAATTCTCAAATTATCCTTGATGCCAGTGGAAGAGTCGCAAAGTTTATCGTCGAAAATAATCCAAATTTCAATCAAATGAAACGTAATGACATTGCACATATTTTAAATATCACTCCCGTCACTCTATCACGCATACTAAAAAAATTTACGTCTGAAGGGCTGATTTATAAGGATGGTAAAAAGTTGCATGTACACAATAGTTCAAACTTAATACGACTTTTTAACCAATGTTAATGATTTTATTTTTGACTTCAACTATGATACCCGTTCTATACATTAAATAAAGGAAAACAATGAAATTACTATCTATTCTCCTCATGTGTTCGCTTCTAAATGCCGCACCGCTATCACTCAAAAATACCCCCTATTTTCACCCGAATGCCTCCGTGAACGTCGTTATTTTCTACACTACATGGTGTCCGCCGTGCAAACGGAGTCTTACCCTATTGGACAAAATTCACGCAAAACATCCCCGTCTCTTCATCAGCCGCGTATCTGTAGAGGATATCGAGAGCCAAAAGCGTGCGCTCCCCTATGGTCTCTCCCAAAGCGTCCCCCTTATCCTCATCGCCGATCATGAAGGAAATGTGATCAAACGTTTCAAATCACTCCCTAACAAGACGATTTTCGGCGATCTCATCCAACGTCTCGAAGAGGGGCGGCTGGAAAACGGCACCCTTCCGATCGATCAGCGCGTCGATACGTGGAAAATGGATCGGAAGGGGATGTAATGCGATTTTTACGTGAAAACAGAGCTTTCTTAGCCCTACTGATCCCATTTATGGCAATCCCGTGGATTAGGCTCGGTGATTTTCATCTCCTGCTATTCAATTTCACCCACAACCGTCTCGAAATCATCGGGTTCGGCATCGAGATGGGAGTGTATGGACTCATTACACTTATTCTGCTTTGGGGAATCGGGATAACACTCATCAGTGCTCTGAGTTTATCGCGCTTTTATTGCGGAACGTTTTGCCCCAATACCTTTTTTTCCCATCTCCTCACCCTTTTCGCCCAAAAGAAAAAATCGATTCTCTCTAAAATCATCGGTTTGAGCCTCCTCACCGCTTTGGCTTCGATGTTGGCGTTTTCGGTTGTGGCATACGGGATGAGTACCGATGAGCTAATCGACGCGATCAGGAATCTCACCTTTGCGGGATGGCTGGTCATCACCCTCTCATTGCTCATGATCGCCGAGGTCTATATGATCCAAGGGTGGTACTGCGCCTATCTCTGCCCTTATGGTGCTACCTGCGCGATTCTCCCCATAGAAGATCGGCTGAGCTACGAGTTTAGAGATCCTGCTAACGATTGCACCGAGTGCGGCGGCTGTGTCAAAATCTGTCCTATCCCAAATCTCGATATACGGGCGGGATTTGATCTGCGCTGTATCCAGTGCGGTTTATGTGAGGAGGCATGTCACAAAACATTTGCCAAAAACCCCTCGATCACGACACTCATCGCCCATGAGAACCGTCCCATAGTACAAAGCGGCGGTAAAGGGATCGGCTATGTGCTTGCTATCGTGCTTATTAGCGTGTTTGCCGTCTTAGGGACTTTGTATCTGATCCAAGACGATCGGCTGGAGAGCTGCCGATTTGAGAATAAAATACTCTATTGAAGAGTTACCATTTCCCCTCTATCGATAAAAGTACCTGCGGACGTGAGTGTTCTTTATCTACTTGGGTCTGCGTAATCGCACCTAATGTATCATATATGCGGGAAGTGGTTTCAACGGTCGTACTCGTGATATTTTTCACGTTTAACTGCAATTTAAACGTTTTATCGAGCCGTTTATTGGCATAAAAATCGAGTGTACCGTACCCTTTTTGGGATTGGGAAATGTAATACTCCTGCGGATCATCGTATCCGCCAATATAACGATAAGCGGCTCCATACGTCATATCTGATGCTTTAAGGGTATGATCGAATCCGAGATTGCAAGTGAGGTTCGGTGTTTGCAAAAGCTCTCGTTTGACCCCCGTGAGGGTGTTGGTGAGGGATGAATCTTGCAGCGTTGCATTGGCAAACACTCCTAATCCTTCGACATACTCTTTGAGTGATTTTTTGATCTCCAGCTCAACCCCCCACAACGACCCCTCTCCGGCGTTTTGGGGAGTTTGCTCATAGCGTCCCGATACAGAATTAAACCGAACCATATTCTCGATTTTATCATTAATGGTTCGGTAAAAACCGCCGATACTCGCTAAGCCTTTATCCGCAAAAAAATGCTCATAGCGTAACTCGTAACTCAGTGCCCTCTCCTCTGTTAGGTTCGGATTACCGATCACGTCGGGACGATGGATACTGTTTTCATCCAGCGTACTGTTGATACTCTCCGAGAGTTGGCTGAGGCGCGGAAGACGGACGGTTTTAGCGACACTCGCTCGAATATTGTCTTTGGGTGTCATCTGAAACAGCACATGCAGTGACGGGGCAAAATAATCCAGATCCGACGTTGAACTGTAGTCTCGCTTCAAGGTTTCATAGCGGAGTCCGGGGGTAAGAACGATCCACTCATTGACACTGTATTCGTCTTGGACATAGAGGGAGAGTTTATCCTCTTTCATTTGAATCGTATCGTTCGCAGAGGTTATATCTACCCCGTTTACTACCCTTGTCGTTTCGTCGATCTGATCGCTTCTTTTGAGTTCAAATCCCGCTTTGATAAAGTGCTCATCCCGAAGTGCGGAGTAATCCCCCTGAAGTCCGTAAAATCGGCTCAATACATAATCGTGCTCTTTACGATTAGTGAGCGATGGGCTCGATAGCGACTCCAAATCACCCCTCTCTTCGAATGAATGAATTTTCGCTTTCCATTCAAATATATCCTCCCCGAATCGGTGTTCTGCCCCCAATGCCGACCAAAGCATCGTATTGGTAGCATCGTCATGACTTCGATAATGGTTTGTCGGCGTTGCCGATCCTTCCGTCATAGTTGTCGAAGCGATTTCATCGGTATCATGATTAAACGTTACCGATCCGTCATAGAGAATTTTTAAACGGGAAGAAGCCGTGTAGTTGAGTTTGGCACGTACACCGAGCGAGCGGTTTATACTCTTATCATCACGCTCTTCATCGGTATCCAATGCCGTTTTATCGGTCACACTATCGGTTCGATCCTTTTTGATGTTTTCTGAGGCAGTAAGATTCACCAAATACGAAATTTTATCGAGCTTCCCTTCTCGTTGGACATACGCGGTTTCACTCAGATCCTCACCGTAGGCACCTAACGTCACTTTTGCAGAGGTTCGCCCTTCCGCTTTAGGTTTTTTGAGGACGATGTTGACAATCCCCCCCATCGATTCAGCAGTGTATTCCGCCGAACCGTTGGTCATCACCTCGATTCGATCGATCATGTCGGGAGAAATCTGCTCCAGCGGGCTGGCTCGCTTACTCGTTCCTGTCGAAGTTGTTTCACCGTCGATCATAACGACCGTATACCCCTTACCCGGTGCGGCAGAGGGTCCTTTACCATTTGAAATCGTTACCCCTGGAGTTCGGCGCAAAATCTCCAATGCATTAGCATCTCCATATTGCGTTAACTCCTCACCGTTAATGATCCGTTTGGCGATAGAGTTATCCCGTCGCTCATCAATGGCAGAGTATGTCTCTGCTATTTGGATTTTATCCAGAGTAACAATCTCCTGTGCACACACGCTTGATAATAGCGTACCGCCTATCAGTAAATATCGTAAATATGATTGATGTTTCAAAAAAACTCCTCTTTATTTTTGTTTGTCGGTCACGATGTAAAGTTGCTCATGTCCCAAACGTTTGAGTACGTCCATCACCCCTACAAAATTTTGAAATGCGGCATCTTTGTCGCTATAAAGAACCACCGTCATCTCTTTGCCTCCGGCAACAACCCGCTGTTCAAATTCGGATAGTGAGATAGGTGCTTTCTCTTCACCTAGCATCAATGTTCCGTCTTTTTGGATGGTGAGTTTTAGCTCTGAGGGTTTATGCTCCGCAGCCGTCCCTTTTGCATCGGGCAAATCTACCGGAATCAATCCTGTTCGGATGAAGGTTGCAGTGGTGAGAACCATCACCAAAAGAACCAACATAATATCGATGAACGGAATGACGTTAATCGTATCGACCCGCTTCATTCTCATAAAACTACCCTCTATTTTTATGGGCATTAATGTCCCATACGGCTAAAAGACGTTCCATTTTGCGAAGCAAAATATTGTAAAACACGATGGATGGGATTGCCACAACGAGTCCCATCGCGGTCGCTTTAAGTGCTAATGCTAACCCCGTCATAATTTTCTTCGGATCGACCGCACCAACATCTCCGAGACTGTAAAACGTAATCATAATTCCTAAAACAGTCCCTAATAGTCCAACATACGGAGCATTTGAGCCAATCGTCGCGATGGCAGAAACATGATTTCCTAAATCAAGTTCAAACTCTTCTTTGGTTGCATAATCCTCGATTCGAATCGAACCGTATGCCATTAACCGCTCAATAAAAAGCCATAAAGAGACAACGCTCATCAATACTAAAATCCCGATAACTCCATAATCAATCCCGCTATGCGCAAGTTCCAACATACTATTATTGTTCATATCGACCTCTTTAAATATTTAACTTACTGATTCACTCAAATACGCATCGCACGCCATGACAGCTGCACCGTAAGAAGTCGTAATCTGTGGATATTCCGGGATAAATATTTTATAACCCAACTCATTTTCAATGGCATTTACCAACCCGCCATTAAGAGCGGGTCCTCCATCAAAATAGACCCCCTCTTTAACTCCGACCCGTTTCACCAATTTAACAATTCGTTTGGCGATGGAGTAATGAACCCCCGATACAATATCTTCGACGCTGTGGTTATTACCCAGCAATCCGATAATCTCCGATTCGGCAAACACCGCACACGTACTGCTGATGGAGAGCGGGGTTCCTACCGATTTGAAATGATACGATTCGAGTTCATCCACCCCTATCTCCAGATTCATCGCAACGACATCGAGAAACTTTCCTGTCCCCGCCGCACATCGATCGTTCATAGCGAAATTGACCACATTCCCCTCGGCATCGAGCGAAATCGCCTTGCTGTCTTGTCCGCCGATATTGATGATCGTTTTGATCTGGGCTACCCCTTTGGCAGCTTGTTGCGCACCGATAGCATTGGCGGTAATCTCACTAATATTCTCATCCGCCTCTTTGAATAGCTTTCGTCCATATCCTGTTGCTACCGTATAAATAACCTGATCGGATTCGATATTCAATTCTTTGAGCAACTCTGAAAGCGCTTCTTGTGCATATTTATAAAACATACTCCCACTTGCGCTGATTTTATGCCCGACCAGATTTTTATTTTCATCCGCAACACTGATTTTAATCGCAGTAGAACCAATGTCTATCCCTACAAAATATCTCATTTTTTCATTCTCTTTCTATTTTTGAGCGATTCAATAAACGCTTCTACACGCGTTGTTAATTGTCCCTGTTGAGAAGGGCTGTAATCACTTTCAATGTAGAGGATCGGAATCCCTTCTCTCTCCATCGCCGCTAACACACTGCGTTGTTCCATCTCGTACACCTGACACCCCGCAAACGCTTGATAAATCACCCCATCGGCACTGTAATCACGTACCAGTCGGACTATGCGGCGGATACGGTCATCGTTTTGGGTAAAGATCGGGCACGTACATGCTTTGAGATATTTGTCCGAAACCGAATCGATCATGTCATAGAGGTTCCATTCATCCACTGAGACCATGTCGTTAAACATACGGTTTGAACTGCACGACTCATCTGCCACAATCAGTGCATCCGAATTTTCAATGATGAGGGGAATCTTGTAGTTCGGGAAAATCGGAGGTGAACCCGTATAAACAATCCGGGGACTCGCTTTTCCCGCAACATGTACCGATGAGCGTTTTCTCTCTTCAAGTTCAAGGAGAATTTTTTCAACCGCACTCATCCATGAATCAATCCGATCAAAGAAAAAGGCATTGGTGATTAAAAACATTTCAACACCCAAAATAGGGACTTTATGCTCTTTGCGATAATCGCACAAACGGTGATAAAGCGATTGTGCATATCCCACTTTTTTGATAGAATTTTCCATATTGGAACGTGTCAGTTTTTTCCCTTGAAACTTAGAGAGATTTACCGCAAAATGTTTGACACTTTCTCTCCAGTAGGCTCGACTCTCTTCGCTCTCTTTAGTACGCGGAAACCCGACATCGATCACATCGTGTCCGAACTCTTTTAAAATCACTCCGGCTTTGGTTTTTTGATCACACGTAGTAGGCGAATAAACAATACTCGGTTTATCGGTGAAATTGTCCGATGCGAACCATCCTACCGTCGCTTTGACCAGCGGGCAGGATTTTTGGGGCATCAAATCACTTCCGATCTCATCGTCGGTATAAAACCCGTTACAGAGTCGAATCGGAACTGCATCCAATGCATAAATAATCTCTGAGGGAATTTGGATACACATTGTCCCGATCTTGGTTTTCCCCTCATGAAGCGGTTCATGCCGGCAATAGACTTTTTCATACAGATCATAAAAATAGTCCATACTCTTCAACGGTGATTTAAAATCCTCTTTGAGCGCATTCAGTATATGAACCGCCTCCATTGCTTTGTGGCGGTTTTGTCGCTCGTTCGGCGATTCTATCGTGTGCTCAGTGTGCATGGTTCTCCTTGTTCTGATCCATCGCCATACGGAGAATGAACCCCTCTTTTGTCGATTCGAAAATAGTAGCCCCCATAAAGTTGGCTTCCAAACACCCATCTTCGGGACATGCCGCAACACATTTGAGACAGAGAGTACAATCTTCGGTAACCAAATTTTTGCTCGTAACGTCATCGGCGATTTCAAGAATATCCATATCACACGCGCGGTAACAATCACCGCAACGGGTACATTTGGCTCCATCTTTATAGAGTTTAAGCAATGCGGGTTTCGAAAAAATATACTGCAATGCCGCCATCGGACAAAAGTAGCAAAAAAACCGTTTTTTGATAAACGATCCGACCAAAAACAGCCCCGTCATAATCATCCCTATGGTCGTCATGACAATGTCGGTTTTAGAAGAAAAATCAATATAAAATTGGTTGAAATCACCAGTAAACGCGGGGATCATCATCCGTCCGGGGCAAATATCACAAAACGGCATTGATAAACCGTTCGGAAGTTTGGGAATCCCAAATACCGAATTGGCAATCATCACCGGTAAAAGTAACAGCAAAAAGAGCAAAATATATTTGATACTTTTGATCTTCCCACGATTTGCCCATGAGTATTCGCTAAAGCGAATTTTCGTTTTTTCTCTAAGCATTGTAAGCCAGTCTTGCATCGTTCCCAGAGGACAAACAAAACCGCACCATCCTTTGTTGAGTACCCAAAACCATACTGCAAACATTCCTAGCGAAATGAGAAATGCATACCCCGCATATCCCGCAAGAGTATCAAAAGTACTTTTGAGATCGTGCTGGAGTTCGCCGACATAACATTTCCCCCCTGTTCCTTCAGAGTTAAAGACACAGGCAAACGTCGGAAGTTTATCGCCCAAATCGAGTCCAATGTATCCGCCGTAAACGATAAGGGCAAACGCAACGATCTGAAACCAAAACCGAAACCGCACGAGATTCATATTATTGACGACACGGCGCAAGGAAAATTTATTCTTCATCGAACCAAATCTCCTTAGGCGATTTGCGTTTACGGCGACGGTTATAATAAAGCCCCAATGAAAACACAAGCATAACCCCGATTACGGTAGCGAATGCCAGCGTTTTGGATTCGTATTCGAGCGGTGTGTCCCCAAACGATAGAGGAATACTCATCACATAATGCACCGATTGATACGGGACACCGCTATAGATACCCGATTCATTAACATCATATTGCACCGATAAGAGCAATTTTTCGGAACGTTTTTTATCCCCTTTCTCTTGCTCATAAGTACTTTTAGGGATCTCCACCATCACAACGCCCTCATCGTCAGGTTTAATGATGTTTACCCATCCACTCTCTAACTCCGCGACAACAGGAACGTTTTTTAATAATTCCCCTTTGTAATAGACTTTCAGGGGAATAATATCTCCAACATACAGACAACAATTGACATGATGTTTATGGATTGGTTTCTCCATCATCAACTGAAATGGCAAATGAGCGAGAGGTTCGTTCAAGTAACGAGAATCAGAAGTTTTCCCACGCACTTCTTTCGTCCATGAACACGACAAATTTCCCTCTTTGTTGTAGATGCGATGCGAAGAAAGCTGAACATTTAGCACTCCGTCTATCACTTCTTGACGTTTTAAAAAGAGGTGATAGTTCCCTTTGTATTGAGGAGAAAAGGTGATTTTTGAACTGGAGAGATTTTGTTCTTCAATTTTTCCCTCCATATCGCGGATGTACAAAACCGAACCGCTCAAATCTTTCAGTTTTTCATTTTCCTGAAGAGTGCCCGATTTAACGGAGAGCTCTTTTTGAGGCATTGAACTCTTCGCTTCGCAACATTTTTTCTTTTTGGCTTCATCGAGCCAGAGTGTTTCAGCGGAAAGAACCGAAATACCTGCAATTAGCAGTAAATAAATACTCTTTTTTAACATATTATGATCCATCAAAAAGTCATAACTAGTTCAGCAGTAACGTTTCTTCCCGGCAATAATGAATACTGATAGACTGTTTCATCCGTTAGATTGTTCACGGAAAGGGAAGCTTTAAGCCCTTTGTTAATCGCATAATCAACTTTCACGTTCGTCATCCAATATGCATCATAACTTCCGAAGACCCCTCCGACATCCGCAGCATTTGACTCTGTCGAGAATACTTCATCAGAATATTTTGTTTCTACCAATCCCGACCAATTTCCGTATTTCGCCGAAAGTGCTCCACTCCACATTTGTGTCGGGGTTTGTGCTAGTTTGTTTCCAACCGTAGTAGGGTCAGCTTCATTTTTTAACACTTCAGAATCGATATAAGAGTATGATAGATCAAGGTTTAACCATGACGTTAAATTTGCATTAGCCGTTAATTCAATCCCTTTTACACGTGCTTCACCTGCATTTGCTTTCTCCTGATGCGTTGCATCAATTCTTTTACCGTAAATCATATCTTTCAAAGTCGTTTGGTAAAGTGAAATTCCCGTTTTAATATCCGGTGTGGCTCTCCATTCTCCCCCTATTTCATACGTTGTTGCAGTTTCAGGTTTTAGATTTGGATTACTTTGATAGTACGTGCTACAACAATAAAGCGTCCCATACAATTCATAGTTGTCCGGTGCGCGAAATGATTTCCCAGCAGATGCACGAAGCGTAATATCCTCTATCGGCAAATACACCACTGATAATTTTGGACTAAATGCACTGTCGCTTCGTTTCTCAAAAGTATTGTTATAGGCACCTGTACCGATTTTAAAATTGTCGCCTTCCGTCTCCCATCGATCATACCGTCCACCTACATACACCGTAAATGTATCACTTAGTGCAATCTCATCTTGAATAAATATTGAGCTCGTTGCTGATTCTCCGTAAGCTCCTTCTGTAGCAGTCCCCGTTACTGAATCTTCATCTCTCCAATTTGTGAGATTATAAACTTTACGATCCAACTCGGTATTACGTTGATTCAACCCGACAGTGATGTAATTCATATCGCTCAAAGCAAATGCGGTTTGTAGCAAAATATCGATTGCTTCGCTCGGATTTTCCTTTTTTGTCCCCACTCCTGAATAAAACGTAGCACCGATCCCTTTTTCTGTATACTGATTGTCAATTTTTGCTTTTGCTATCTCCATTTTCGTCTTATATTGACCGAATATTTCTCCTTCATAACCTATAAAGACGCGGGTACTTCCTTGTTCCAAAGGCGATGTATTCGCAAAATCGGTTTCTGCAAGGCTGATCTTATTGCTACCGTCGATGCTCATACTTGTATTATTGCTGATGACATTACCACTTGAATCACGTAAATAAGAGTGAAAATCACCTTGATCAGTTTTATAAACGTTATAATTGATTCCCCCGTAAAGTTTCGATTTCGTATCTAAATCGTATGTCAGCTTTAATGTTGCATTGTTTTGCATCCACGCCATTTCACCTTTATCACCAACAACATATGCAGATGCCCCTGCTGGGGTTGTCGTCGGTATCCCTCCAGTGACTGGTGTTGTTCCAGCAGTTGTTCCCGGAGTTTTTACAACGAATTCATTCACATACCCGTCGCGATCCTCTCGGCTGAGTCCGAGTGTCACTCCTATCCCATTGTCATAGTGATTACGATGATAAATTGCAAAATCATTCCCTGCTGCGTCTCCAAAACCTCTTTTATATCGCACAGTTGTCTCAGGTTTATTTGCTTTCTTGGTGATGATATTAATAACACCTCCAATCGCATTACTTCCATACAATGATGAAAATGCACCCGGTACAACTTCAATACGTTCGACATCATCCGTCAATACGGTTCTAAAATCAACTTTGCTGGCGAATCCATCGACCAATGGCACACCATCTACCAAAACTGCCGTTCTAGAAGCGTTCATTCCACGTAATGTAAAACTTCCAGCCCCAGTCCCTTGACTCATTTGACCATTCATCGGTGTCCCCATGCTAAGACCTGGAACCATTTGCAGTGCATCACTCACACGTGATACATTTCGCTGCTTTAATTCTTCATTTGAGATGACAGTAACCGAAGCGGGAGAATCAGATAATGCTTGCTCTGTTTTTGTCGCCGTAATCGACACATTTCCCAAATCCAAAACCTCCGCCATAGCCATCGATCCATACAATGCCATTACGGCTGTAATAGACAATTTAATCCCTTTCATTCAACTTCCTTAAAGATTGATTGCTGGAATTGTCACCAAGAAGTGTTACATTAGTGTTAAATTAAAAAACAAAATTAACACAAATGTAACACTTATTCTTCATAATTCTAATCGGAACGAAATATAAGGGTCTACATGTCTGATTCATTTGTGTTAGTATCACTTTTCATTGTCGCCCTCTCCTATGGAGCAACGGCGTGCATGTTTTCGTGTATGCCGATCGTTTCGCCGATTCTACTTGCCAATGGTGCCACCCGCGAAGCGAGTCTGCGCGCACTATTACCCCTCACGTTAGGACGGATTAGCGGTTATGTAATATTGGCTTTAGTGGCGTATACCGGATCAATTTTTGTGAAATCATTAATTAAAGACACCGAACTCATGGGGTATTTGCTCGGGTCATTAACGCTGTTTATGGCATTTCGTCTTTGGCTGGATGCAAGGCGCACTGCATCGTGCTGTTCCACTACCCCCTCAACGCCAAAAAGTACACTCTCACTCTATCTCAGCGGAGCACTCCTCTCCATGTCGATCTGTGCCCCCGTCGTCACCATGATGACTCTCAGTGCGGCATCGAGCACATGGTATGGAGCACTCGCCTATGGATTGGTCTTTGCCCTGGGAGCCAGTATCTTGTGGTTTTTGTTTTTTTCGATCGTTCTCACCAAAGTTCTCCAAGAATCCTTGGTACACTTGGGTACCTATCGTACCCTCTTGCGACATGCCGCCCCCATTTTTTTAGGAGTGGTAGGGGTCGCTATTTTTAACGGATGGTTACACCTATGATGACAACCGCACGCAAATCGTTTGCCCTTTCACTCACCTTTCATGCCCTGATGGGTTCGCTTGCCTTTTTGGTCTTGACCCAAATGGATCAACCGCCGAAAATCTCACGCATCCCTTTTAAAATCATGTCATTACCACCGGCCGAGCATCGCATTGCGATCCCGCTCCCCGAAACAGCGCCTACCCCACCAGAGCCAATTGCCAAGGTCGTGCCGACCCCTATTCAACCGATAACCAAACCTATCACACCACCTACAGTTGCTCCACAGCCTATTGCAGTGCAACCGACACCGGCTCAACCTGCTGCACCGACAGTTATCGCCCATGCCCCTAAAACGATCAGTGCACCTCAACCTATCATTGCGCCTGCTCCAATCGCCGCTCCGAAACCGGAGGCAAAACCCGATACAGCATCAGAAAAACGTCATTTTTTAGCCTCATTGCGTTCAACCATTCAAAACAACCTCCGCTACCCCTCAGCTGCACGGCGCAGAGGGATGGAAGGTGAAATCGGCGTCCATTTTATCCTCTCATCCAATGGAGAAATTAACGCTATATCAATTCAACGAGGAGAGGGGATTTTTCACAATGCAGCAAAAGCGGCTGTAAACTCGGCATCAGGAATCGATGTCCCGAAAAATCTAGCCGATAGCCTACCTATGGAAATCGATTTAACGTTGGAATTTAAGCTAAACAGCTAAATTACAAGCAAATCTTAGTTGACTTTATGCTACGATATTAGTTATTTGAATAGATCTAGTCATTGAGGATTCTGCGTGTACTTAAGATTTTTATCCCTTTATTTCGTTGCTTTAACCTCATCGATTTACGCCGGTAATTATGAGTTTGGTCATGGCTATACACTCCATGATTCATTAACTGCTGGTGGCTATATCTCTTCAGAATTTGAATCTAACAACCAATCCGACAGCTTTACAATCGATGATGTTGCAGTGATGGCATATGGCAATATTGGATCTAATTTTTCCTATTTAGCAGAAATGGAAGCAGTAGGTTTTTATCATAAAAATTTGACCGATGGAAGCGAGGATGGAAGTCAAAAATTCCATATTGAGCGATTATATGGGGATATCTGGTTATCCGACAGCTTTAGTTTTCGTTTTGGGAAACAAATAACTCCTATCGGCTATTGGAACCTTGAGCCCATCAATGTTTTACGCGATACCACCTCGAATCCTCTTTACAGCAAGCTATTATTCCCAAAATTTTTAACCGGTATAGATATGAACGGCTATCTGAACGGAACAACCCGTTATCATCTCTTCGGTCAAACGACTCACGACTTAGACGAAGAATATATCAATATCCCCAATACCCATTTTTACGGCTTAGCCCTAGAACATGAACTCTCTTTAGAGACGAGCCTCGGTGGAAGCATCGGGGAGTTTATCTCTTTAAATACAGATGAAAAAACACAATTTATCCAAGGCAATCTAAAATACGATAATGGCTCTCTCCTCCTAAGTGCAGAAGCGATCGCAGCCAATACCGACTATCACCATGCCAAAAGCGATCTAACTCTCAGCGGATATCTCCAAAGTGTTTACCATTTTTCACCCCAACACGCACTTGTAGGACGATATGAGTATTACAACGATCAGCATCGTGATTATACAGACCATATCGGTGTTTTCGGATACAGCTACCGTCCTATTTATCCTATCTCGCTCAAAGGGGAGTACCAGTGGCATTCTCAAGAGAATGAGAACCGTACTCTACTCTCTTTTTCGGTACTTTTCTGATGAAAAAGCTATTGATTATCAGCTTGCTGTGCGGAGTTTTATCGGCAGCTGAGTACAGTATTATTGTCTCTAAAAAAATCTCTGTGGCAGAAATATCCGCTCAACAGATACGGGATATTTATCTCATGAAACGTCATACGATCGGGAATCAAAAGATTATCCCTCTTAATCTACTGGGACAAGACGCTTCTCGAATCGCATTTGAAAATGAGATACTAAAAATGGATCGGGACCGTCTAAATACCTATTGGATTAAACAACATTTCCAAGGGATCACCCCCCCTATCACCCAACCTTCTCACGAATCCATCAAGGCATTTGTCCAAAATGTCGAAGGTGCTATCGGCTATATCCCCTCATCACATGTCGATTCAAACGTAAAGGTGATTTATGAGTTTTAGACTCAAAACGATTCTCCTCTTTTTGGCAGTTAGCCTCATCCCCTACGCGCTCACCATGTTTCTCGTCGGCAATTCGTTTCGCCAAGAACTCTACGATGCCGTTACACAGGATATGGATACCCAACTGCGATTGAGTGTTGAGAGGATTGATCAGCATCTTTTAACCCTCCGAAATGATATGACGTTCATCGCCAAATCAGACATCATGAATGATCTCTACACCCAAGACTTGGATCGGCGTATCAGCAATACCCTCCTCTCTAAAAAAAATGATCTAAAAATGGAGGGAGATTTTTATCTTACCGACCCAAAAGGGGTGATTATCGCTTCCAGTGATTTCAATACGATAGGAAAAACCAACCATTCCCCATCTTTTTTGAGCGTTGACGTCTATTCCACGTTTTCTGCGCAACCGATCGGGACACTAGGCGTACATTATCCTGTAGAAAATTTTAAACACTTTTTTTCCAATACAGCACAACGGCACTACTACATACGGCAGAGCAACGGCACTATCTCTTTACGTCCTACTGTTTTTAGCGATGCCCTCCAAGTCTCGAAATCTCTAAAAAATGCCCCTCATCTCACAATCATCCTCGAAGAGAAAAAAGAGTTTGCCTACCGTCTTTTATATAAATATGAACAATGGTTTGTCCTCTTCTTACTAGGTGGGGCTATTTTTATCGCTCTAGCCGCCTATTTCATCGCCACTTATTTGATCAAACCGGTCATCACCCTCTCCAATACAGCCAAAAAAATCACCCGCACACGAGACTATACTCAACAAGTGGATATCAAACGGGATGATGAAATCGGAGAACTTTCAAAATCATTCAACACTATGATCGGAGGGATGGATAATGCCCTCAACGAAATTACCGATCTTAACCAAGAGATTGAGGAAACCCAAAGAGAAGTTGTCTTCACCATGGGCTCCATCGGGGAGAGCCGATCGAAAGAGACGGGAAACCATGTCAAACGGGTTGCCGAATATTCCAGACTTCTTGCCCTCTATTACGGGCTGAGCGAAGACGAGGCCGAAATGCTCAAACAGGCTTCCCCGATGCACGATATCGGCAAAGTCGCTATCCCCGATGCAGTACTCAACAAACCGGGACGTTTTGACGAAGAAGAGCGCCGTATTATGGATACCCATGCGGCTTTGGGATACGAGATGCTCAAACACTCCCAGAGAGCACTGCTCCAAGCCGCAGCAATCGTTGCCTACGAACACCATGAAAAATGGAATGGAACAGGTTATCCGAGAGGATTGCGTGCCGATGAGATCCATATTTATGGACGTATCACCGCTTTAGCAGACGTATTTGATGCTTTGGGAAGTGATCGTGTTTATAAGAGGGCATGGGATGATGAGAAGATTTTTGCCCTCTTTAAAGAGGAACGGGCCCAACATTTCGATCCGAAATTGGTCGATATCTTTTTTGAGCACTTAGACGAGTTTTTAGCGATTCGAGAGACATTTAAAGACATTCATGAATAAATATGTTTTAACCACGCATATAACCTGTTAATATCCCAAAAAACTCAATCTTACTTTATATTCATCCGCAGTTTGTACATCTTCGATATACCACCCGTAATAATCACAAAGGGTTTTAGCAATCTCCATCCCTTTGCCGCTTGAATGGATAAGAGGCTTATCATCACTTCCTATCCGATTTTGTATGGTGAGTATCCCTTGATTGCAATGGATAAAAACTTGACTCTGTGATGATGCATGATTGAGCGCATTTTCGATTAAAATCCGAATAACTCGCTCATAAGAAGCTTTAGGGAGCGTCATTGTCCCTTCTTCAGGCATATCAATCGTAAATGTTAGTCCTCTGTGTTCCCATAGCGACTTTAAATCTTGCACTAATAGTTCAATCGATTGTCTCAAATAAATTTTTTCACTTTTTTCTGCATTCTCGGTTGTGTGTAATATTTGAGTTATTTTTTGGGCAATCGTATCAATCTCTTCGCGTGCTGCAACAATCGCATCCCCTTTCCACTCCTTTTTTTGATCCGCCAAATCGATCCGTAACCGTAATTGGGCTAAAGGTGTTTTCAGTTCATGCGTTAACGCTTTCATCGAATCACGCTGTGCTATCTGAAGACGGCTAATACGTTGTTGGAGAGTCGAAATGGCATCACGTAAAGCAATAATTTCGACTCCGCCTGTAACACTGTCGGGTTTATTGTCAGGATCGTCGCAGGTTAAACAGTGATTAACAAGCTGGTTAAACGGTGCAAATAAAAGTCTCACTAAAAAATAGATCAAAGCACTGGTGAAAATAAATCCTAACAAGAAAAATATCCATCGGCTGGCAACCATATGCACTAATTCATCATCGATTTTAGCAGTAGACGAGCTAACTGTAAAATAACGATTTTCGGATAGCTTTTTAAATCGGTACAGCCTTTTTTCATCCGAAACAGGCTCATTTGGGAGCATCTCTATTTTCAGCTGATCGATCAATCCTCCTGTTAAAACATTCTTCAGCTGAGGATTTTGTAATAACTCTTGATGTTTTTGTTCATTCCATGTCGACAAATCGTATTCGTGCACCATCATGTTGGTTAAAAAAGAGAGGCTTCGATAGAGACATTTGTGCATGTGCTGATAGTAAATATCGGCAAGCCCATATCCAAAAATAGATACCGATACAATCGTCATCCCCAATGAAACGGCGAGGATTCTCCCTTTAAAGGTTTTTAAGAACATACCCTCTTCCCTTTACTGTCTCAATAGGATTTGTCGGAAATTTTTTGCGTATGTTGCTGATCACGACATCGATTGTATTGGAAGTCATACTGCTGGGATCACTGTAGATCGCATTCGCAATATCATCACGTGTAAAAATTTTATCGGGATGGGAGGCCAAAAAAAAGAAAAGATCATGTTCTTTTTTAGAGAGGGAAATAGTATCGCCCTCAACACTAATAATCCCTTTTTTCAGATCAATCACTATAGACCCTATCGTTATACTATCCGGTGCGTAGCGACGAGTTAGAGCATCCAGACGCATTTTAAGTTCTCTAAGGTCATAAGGCTTTTCGAGATAATCATCCGCTCCGGCACTAAGACCGGCAATTCGCTCTTCCACTCCTCCATAAGCACTGGCTATCATGATCGCACATGAGGGCTGAAGCTTTTTAAGCTTAGGAATAATCTCCATTCCTTCATCTGTACCGGAAAGATTTCTATCCAGTAACAACGCTTCATATTGAAAACTCTCGACAAATTCACATCCCATTTGAAGAGATGCTGCGGCATCAATAGTATAAAATGGTTCCAATGCTTCTTTGAGCATCGACCTCATCTTATTATCATCTTCTATTATAAGTACTCTCATGAGTAACATTGTAATTTATTATGCTTCTTTTTTTCTTTAACTCTCAAAAAAGTATCACTTTTCATGATTTTTTCATTTAGGACCGATACGATGCCTTTACATAACAGCGAATTTAAGGAGAATAACGAATGAAAAAAGTGACTGTTTTATCACTTTCGGCCATATTAGCAACTCAGCTCATGGGCGCAGAAGATCTATCTGAAATGATCAAAGAAGGAAAAGCTGGAGGGTACGTTCGTATTCATCACATCGAACCGGCATTCTCAGATACAGTTGCTGCTACAGGAAGTGTTATCGGAGGCAAACTCAAATACCAAACCGGTGCATTATACGGTTTACGTTTTGGAGCCGCGATGTACACCACTCAAGATACAGGATTGACAAAATGGGATTATAAAACCCGTGACGGCTATAGTCAAGTAGCACAAGGACTGCATGGGGACGATATGAAGGGTTATGCCACACTCGGAGAAGCGTATGCGAGTTACCATCTTTCCAATACAGACCTTACCTACGGACGTCAAGAGTTTCAAACTCCGATGACCCAAAATGCCGTAACCATTATTCCAAACCTTTTTGAGGGAACCGTAGCAAAAATTAAAGAGATTCCCGATTTCACCGTTACGGCGGCTCACATCACCAAAATGCAGTACGGTACCCGTGCCGCAACCGATGCGGCATTGATCGGGGATGGTGTTTATGCGATCACTTCGGGTGCAGGTTTTGGATTTGTTAGTCCTGTTGTGAATGGAACTACAGGCGTTATCACTCCTGGATTTGGAAAAGAAGAATTTCAGGATATGGGAGAAGCAACCTTCGGTAGAACGGGCACAGGAGGAATAGGCGGTTCTGCACGCATGGATACTTCCGGAGTGACTGCATTGGGGATCGAATATAAAAAAGGCAATATAGAAGCACGCGTTTGGGATTACTATGCACATGAAATGTACAATACCATCTATGCCGACGCGCAGTACAAACTAAATGCCGGAGCGGCAAAAGTGACACTTGAAGCTCAAGCCCTTGCACAAAGCGATGTCGGAAGCTTTTCGGATTCGTTAGGTGCAACTGCCCTTAACGGTCTGAAAATGGTCAAAACACCAAGCGGAACAAATTTGTACTCTACTCGACTCAGTCAAGATAAGGAAATCGATTCGATGGTATGGGGTTTACAAGCCAAAGCGGCGATTGGTGATTGGGCATTCAATGCTGCTTATACCGATAGTAGTGATGGGCACGTCATCAATGCCTGGGGAGGAGATCCTCTTTATACCAGCACCATTTTCACTCGTAATAACTACCGTGCCGACACCTCAGCGTATAAAGTGGGAGGGGAATACGATTTTAGCACTCTAGGGGTTAAAGGGCTGAAATTCAGTATCAATCACGCAGAGTATCACAGTGATGTTCAAGCCAATACTACCGGATTGTCTTCAGGAGTATTTACGACCGGAGCTACTGTATTGAATGAGAAATCGAGTGAAACCGACTATATGCTCTATTACGTCGTCCCATCGGTCAAAGGGCTCTGGTTTCGTCTTTTTCACGTAGAGCGTGACAATGATACTCGTAACTACGAGCAATCTCATACGCGTCTTATCGCAAACCTCAGCTTCTAAGGAGACGCTATGGAATTTACACGACGTGATTTGTTAAAGGCTTCGGGGATTAGTGTCGCCGCTTTGGCTTTAGGTGGCGCCACCTCAACAGTGAATGCAGCTGAAAATCCAGCCGCACTAACGGAACTTATGCCTAAATCTACAGGAAAACGTGTCGTCATCATCGGCGGCGGATGGGGCGGTCTTACCGCAGCCCGCTATATTAAAAAAGAGGCACCAGAGAGTGAAGTGGTTGTTTTAGAAAAACGCGATATGTTTCTCTCATGCCCTATCAGTAATGAGTGGCTTGCGGGCGAAGTTCCGATGGATTTTTTAACGCGTGATTATTTTACTGCGGCAAAAGCATTCGGCTATAAAATGATCCAAACCACCGTTACCGACATTAACCGAGATACCAAAACCGTCAAAACAACGACAGGTTCGATCGGCTACGATTATCTGGTTCTCTCCCCCGGTATCGCATACGATTACTCCAAATGGTTTGGAAACGATACACAAGCCGCCGAACGGTGTCGTCAAGAGTGTCCTCCTGCATTAATGAGTGGAAGCGAGCACATAGCGTTGAAAAAAATGATAGAGGATTTCGAAGAGGGGAATTTCATCATCTCCGTACCTGATGGCGCGTATCGCTGTCCTCCGGCACCATATGAGCGTGCAGCCATGGTAGCGCACTATTTTAAAAAGAACGGAATCAAAGGAAAAGTAATCATCCTTGATCCAAAAGCAAAACCGGCACCTAAAGGTCCGGGGTTTTTAGCAGCCTATAAAGAACTCTATCCTGATATCGTTGAATATCACCCTTCATCTCTCGTAAAAGGGGTCGATTTGGATAAAAAAGAGGTGATTGTCACTGTCACGCTCGAAGATGAGCGTACCGAAGAGAGACGTATCTCATATGCCGCCGCTAACCTTATGCCGGTTAACAAAGCATCCGAAATTGTCGCAATGGCAGGTGTTTCCATGGGTAAAGCTGGATGGGGAATGATGAACTCTCCAACCTTTCAGTCCAAAGCCGATGAGCGTGTTTTTGTGATCGGAGATGCGGTCGGAGGGTACCCCTATCCGAAAAGTGGAGCTATAGCAAACGGGCAAGGGCACATTGTCGCAACCCAAATTGCGAATATGATTAAAGGACTCCCACAAATCAAAGATGTCACCTTGCCTCAAAATATCTGTTATTCAATGCTCAATGATAAAGAGGCTATCTCTATCGGGGTAACGTTTTCTTTGATGCAGGATAAAGACTTAAACGGTAACGACACCACGGTAATCAAGCCAAAAATGACCGAAAACAATAATCGTTCTACCGACCTTGGAAAAGGGACACATTCTTGGTTCAAAGGGATGATGGGGGATATGTTCGGAGCTTAATTAGTTTGAGGGTAAATTTTAGCCTAATTGTCATAGGCTGAAACCCTCAACTTTATTTATAAAATTACTCCCCGCTAAAAAGCTGAATACTCCAAAATACTAAAAAACCGGCGAAGAGCCAAAGGGTTGATGAGGGTTTTTCTTCTATCGTGTGTGCCTCGACCAAAAGCTCATCGGTCACGAGATAAAGCAATGCCGCCACACCAAATGCGAGAATAGCACTGATAACGCTCGTCGAAGCACCTGATAGTAGATAGTTTCCTAGGAGCGTACAGATTAACACTACACCGGCTAATGCAACGCTCATAAAGACTACGCGCCACCCTTTGATCGTATTGGAAACAAGAGATAACCCTAAGAACAATAATTCCACCGATAACCCAAGCGCTAAAATCAGCCCCGTATTACCTCCTGCAGCAAATCCGGCACCGATGATAAAACCATCCACTGCAACATCGATAAATGTTGCTGCAATCAATCCATAATTAAAAGCATTATCACCTAAATGCTCCGTTTTCTCTTCCAGCCGCATACTCCAAAGTTTCATAACATACATCATCAATCCACCGAAGGTGAATGAACTGATAAGAACCCATGCAGGTGCGTGTTCGCGACCGATTTCCGGTAACACTTCAACAGCCAATGCCGCCAATACGACCCCTGCCGCAAAATGCTGAATCAAACTGCGCATTTGATGTGACGGATTCCAATAAACAGCTAAAAAGCCTCCTAAAGAAGCAACAAGTGCGGGAATAAACATAGCCATAAGTGGTGTCATACTACTCTTTTCATTTTAATTTTTTAGTTTCGTAATGATGGAAAAACAATGCTTTCCGTTTTTATATTCATAACTCAGCACATAGCCGTGTTTTAATACGATTTTACTAACGATATTAAGCCCCAGCCCAAACCCCTCAGAGGTACGAGAACGTTCCTGACGGGTAAAGGGGGTGAGGAAATAGCTGAACTCTTTTTCGAGCGGCTTCCCGTGATTTACAACATTGATACGATTAGAATCCACTTCTAAAATGATCGGAAATTGATCTGCGTATTTTAACGCGTTATCAAGGAGATTTTTGAGTGCTAACGATAAGTAGTGCAAATCCCCTCTTAACGTAAAATTATCATTGATTCTGGCGATTATCTTCGATTCATCGTCGATATAGAGTTTTGATAGGGCTTCCATAACGAGTGTTTCTGCACTGAACGGCGTTGATTGCATCGTATCGGTCGCTTGGAGCTTTTCAATCTCCAAAAGTTCGCGTGTCAACTGATCGAGCTCTTTGAACGAGTGTTTCAGGGTCTCGCGCGCACTTGATTCTTCGAGTGCTTCAAGTGCAAACATTCCCCGCGCTATAGGGGTCCGTAATTCGTGCCCGACATCGCGCAACAGTTCTTCACGCGAATGGATCATATTCTCGATGGTTTGTGCCATCTCGTTATAGCTTCGCGCCACTTCCCCTATCTCATCGTGAGAGGATACTGCACTCCGACTATTGTAATCTCCCAATGCAAAGCGTCGCATACTCCCCGTAATCGAGTTCAAAGGGGATAACATCCGCAAAATCAGGATAAATATCACCGCCAAAACAACAATGTCGGCAACCACCAGCGCATTGAGAATCCACCCCTCTCTCAACACCTCTTGAAGTGTTGTATCCCGTAGAAAAATATCATCATCGATATAGCGAATGTGGAGAATATATTCGCTTTTATCGTCTTTGAAAATCTCAATCAATCCAAACGTATGCGACTGGCGCATAAGGACTTTTTTGGCCTTGACGGGAGCGATTTTCACGAGATTTAATGTCCGAAATTCATCTTTTAGCTCATCGGCAGTCGATGTCGCCATCCATTTGAAGATTTTTCGACCGTCTAAAAGGTATTTTTGCAAGACAATCGCTTCGTATTTTTCCGTATTGATCGTATCGATCTTGTATCCGATACCGACCATAAGGGTCAAACTGATGAGAAATAAAAAGGTGATTTTGGTAAAAATGGACATCCACTATCCTACAAACTTATAGCCGATGCCCCACACCGATTTGATGTAGCGGGGTTCTTTGGCATCATCACCGATTTTAAGGCGGATATTACTGATATGCATATCGATAGTGCGGTGTTTCGTCTCATCCCCAAGCCCCAAAGAGCCGATGATCTGATCGCGTGAGAGATTTTTGCCCCGATGTTTGAGCAACAGGAGAAATATATCGAATTCGATCCGTGTCAAATCGATAGGATACCCCTCCAGCATCACCGTTTTATTCGACTCATCAATCGTAAAATCCGACACGACCAGCTCATTTTTCCGCCCGTAACGGCGTAGTACCGCTTCAATACGGAGTACCAGTTCACGGGGTTCATACGGTTTATCGAGATAATCATCGGCTCCCAAATCGTATCCGTAGATTTTATTGCCGATATCGGTTCGTGCAGAGGAGATGATAATGGGGATGTCGAGACGGCTTTTGATCATTTTTGCGACATCGAATCCATCCATCCCCGGCAGCATCAGATCCAAAACGACGATGTCAAATGCCTCTTTCTTTTCCAACAAACACTCTAACGCCGCTTTCGGATCGGCATACGCGGCTGTCTCAAACCCGTACGAGGTTAAAAAAGAGCGTATCAACTCTTGGAGAGGGAGATCGTCTTCGATCAGAAGCACTTTTTTAGTCATCATCCCACTCCTCTAAATGGCTAATGAAACGCCGTTTTTGCTCAGAAGTAAGAACCCTATGAAGCCGTTCAAATAAACGTGTGCGAATCTCTATCGACGTTCTCTGCAACTCCAAGCTTTTGGCTCGAAATGCTTCCGAATCGAACGAAGGGTTTAAAAACAGTGTGTTGAGTTCTTCTTGGGTTTTCTCACTCTGATGATGATAGCGACGGTAAGAGTATTGGTACTCTTTCATCGCCTCTTCAACACTACGAAGTTGCTGCTTGCTCAGCCCCAAATCATGAAGATCGAGGGGGAACCGATGATGGTCGTCATCCCCGTAGGCGGAGAGTGCGAGTAACATTGCCAACGCTATAATCCACTTCATTGTGACCTCATTTTGTGATCGCTTTGATCGCATTATCTTCGATTGTACCCTGCTCTACGTCGCTATGGCAGGCTTTGCAGTTTGCACGACTTTTGACCTTATCGCTTTTAAAAATTGCTTCGGATATATGAGCGTGTCTTTTTTTCCAAAACGGTGTTTGCGTTATTGCTATCATATCGCGTTTTTCGAGGCTTTGCATCATTTTAACCGACATCTCCTGCGTAGAGGTTTCTGCCGAATGTGCCAAAAGGTACTCGCGTATGGAGTGTTCATCGGCGGGATCTAGCGAAGCATCATCGCCGAAATGGTTCGATAAATCCCCCATCAATCGATTCCATCCCTCCTTCGCAAGAAGCGTCGGCGGATAGAGGGTATGGCATGAACCGCATTCATTGACAAAAACGGGGTTGATTTTTGCGTAATCCACTTTTTCATTGTACCCCGAAACAATAGGATTATTCGGCACACTCAGGGCATAGATAAGCAATGCGATAGCACCGCCGATGCCGATAAAGGCAATGATTTTTTGGTACCATGACAAGGTAGCACTCTCACCCTCCATATTTTTATGTCCGTCTAGAATAGAAGTGAGTGTCCGATCCTCTTTGTGCAAGAGCCGATCAACCAACACTCCCCCCACATGTGCCGCGATCAAAACCCACAAGAGATTGACGAAAAACTCGTGAATCTCTTCAAATACCTCCATATCCCGAAAAAGCCCTGAGTGTAAAAATGCCAATACCCCTCTGTTCTCCGCTACGCCATACGCAAGCATACCACTGAATACGGCAAGAACAACCGTTATGAGCATCGCGATCATCACATAACTTGCCGCCGGATTATGCCCGATGTATCGACGTGAGGGGTTCAAAAGGGATAATAGGTACTCTTTCAATGCATCCAAAGAGAGATTAAAGTCACCGAAACGGGAATATTTAGGTCCCACTATTCCCCACACAATCCGAAAGAGAACCAATACACCGACAGCACTCCCGATCACAGCATGGATATTTAACCATCGATCTTCTTCACCGCTAATCCAAGCAGCAACGATCCCTGCGACAAGCAGCCAGTGAAACAGCCTCGTAGGAAGCGTCCAAACATATAAGCGTTTCATAGTTGACTCCTATAGCCTATCAATCTTCCCAGCGTCCGTAATTGGGGATACGGATTTCACGTTCACGGTAGCTTCCATTTGTTGCTTGAGTATGGCAAGCGTTACAGTTGGCAAAACTTTTCACCTCTGGCTGTGTTACCATTTTTTTAGTTACTTCTCTATGTTCACGAACAAAATAAGGGGTCTCGGATATCCGCAGAGCTACCGCACCTCTCATATCCACCATTTGATCGTTTTTAGACGCATGAGATACCAAATAATCCTGAATGGTTTTGTGATCCTGTGGATCGAGCGAAGCATCGGTTCCAAAATGGTTATCCAACGTCTTCATCGTCTTATCCCATGAACGTTTCGGCAAAAACTGCGGCTGATACGCCATATGGCATGCTCCACACTCTTTGGTATACAATGCAACACTCGATTTTTCTTGCGGGGTCATCGGTTTTGCGACAACAGCAGAACGTTTGTGTTCATGCTCTTCGCGTTCGTCGTCATCCGCATACAGATACACTCCACCGGCTAATAAAAGAGCGGCGATACTTAGGTTTAATACTTTTGTCATCGGATATCCTTTAGATTAATTTTTCATAATATAGGCGAGAACATCACCTTTTTCTTGTGCAGTTCCCTCACGGGCATACACATCCATGAAATTGCGTTTGAGCCATTTCGTCACCTCTTTGGTACTGGTGAGACGCTGAGGATTTGCGCGTGGAGAGAGGGGGTCGATTACTTTTCCGGTCAGAGAATTTTTCCCGCTATTTGCGAGATTGGTCGTATGACAACTGGTACATGCCATTGGCTTGCCCTGTTTTCCGGTGTGTGTCGAGGTAAATATCTCTTTACCTCTAGCTGCATCGAATCCGTTAAAAGAGCTATTTTCCGTTTTAGCCGTTTTGGAAAGTTCGTTCATATACTGGACAACTTCGGGTGATGCCGCCATGAGCGACATAGAGAACATACTTACGATTGCTAGGTATTTCATAACCTGCCTCCTAATATTTGATGTTCAAATGTTAGGACAAAGATGTCAAATCCTCATGAGTATTCTCTTGACATTTTGTTGACATATTAAATGACGATATTACTAAATATAATTTACTTTTTCTTATAATTTACGAGAGTATCATTTACCCATCTTGAATAAGGAGTTTTGTATGAAACCTCTACTTATCGCCCTTAGTTTTTTCACCGTAGCTGCATTCGCGTGCAGTAATCCATCTTCTAATTGCGGTAATCGCTCCGCCCTCCCTCTCATCGAACCGATCACCTATGCCCTCGATCAGATGGGGATGGGAGACAACGGCGATATCCGAACCGCAATCCATCTTTATAAAAAAGAGGTTCGTTCATTAACTCCATCTATCCCTACCGAAGCGTTCCAAGGGGGGAATTTCAATCCGGGTGCTTATGCACTGAACTCTCCCGATGCACAAGCACTCAAAGCGCAAATCGATCTGATCGATACCATCTATCTCGTTTTAAATGATGAGCAAAAAAAACAATTTCCGACCCTAATCGGAATCTATCAACACCATATGAAATTTGCCGATACCTCTAAAATGTGCGGTAGTGCAAAAAAAGGGTGTGATAGTGATAAAAGCAAATCGTGCGGAGTAAAAAGTTGCGATACCCCTAAAAGTGTCAAACTAACTCCAAAACGCTAAAAATTATGAATTAAAAATAGTACCCTAACCGAACATTCACACTATGATCACCCGCCGAATCGCTCAATCCGTAATCATAGTTTCCATCTAAGAACCAGTGGGGGGTTAGTTGCCTAAAAAAACCGATACCAATTGATCGTGAAGACTCACTGTCACGATATATCGTTTTATTCGAATTGTAATGACAATTCCATTCTTGCCCTGATTTAGCCACATACCCTAAACCGGCATAAAACGAATTGTTATTTTGATACTTAACTATCGGTGTATCTGTATCGTTTACCCACGTATACGTATATCCACCAAATCCGTAAATAGTCGGAGAAAACTGATACTCAACACTGAGCATAGCACTATAATCGGTTGATTCGTTTTCATAGCCGCTCTTATAGGTTGGAAAAATTATGCCGATCCCCGGTGTAATCGTCATCTGTTCGCTCAAAGGCCATTGGTACAAAAGATTCAAGACACTATCTTCCATTCCCGTTTCATTGGTAGTTCCCGTGTCGGATGAATAACGTGAAATAACCCCTTGTAGCTGCCAGTTGTTGTAATAAATATTAGCTTCCAAAGATATGTTTGTCGTATCTGCTTTCTCTTGAGAAGCGTAGTTAACTTGGGAATAACCTATACCGCTTATGAGGCTATAATGCAGTGCACTTTGGGTTTTAAGGGTCGTACACCCTTCTAAATTAACAAGATCACTCAAAGGTGTTTGCGGACATCGATCAAACCGATCCTCTACTCCATCCCAATCAGCATCACTATACGCATGCAACTGAGGCAATATCATTAATAAAACTATCCATATCCCTCTCATTGTCGTCCTTGCTGACGATTACTACCATTTGTCGGCACATTGAGGCGATAGCGATATTGTCCACCGGTCCCATCACTGGTGTTACTATGCCGAAATTGCATCATTTTACCGGAACCGCCACGCTGAAGAGCATTCAACGCTTCTGTGCGTTCAACCTCATTCATCGCAGCAATCTGAAGCTTAAGACGATTCATCATCTCAACACGCTCTTGAGCCGGAGCGTTTTGAATTTTTTCAATCTGTTCATTAATCGAATCATCACCATTTACCTGAACTATCCAACCCAACAGTAGAATCCATAGACTTTTTTTCATAATATTCCTTATCATATACAAAAGCATACCCAGCAAGTATTAGCCGAGCGTTAGCGCTCTATAATCAAGAGTGACTTTTGTCCCCTTACCAACAGTACTGTGAATATGAATCGTGATTTTCATCTGATCGCACAATTTTTTCACGATATGCAATCCGATTCCCAATCCGCGCTCATGCTCTTTATAAAAACGATCAAACACCTTTTCGGGATGGTTGATTCCTCTGCCTGTGTCTTCAATGATCACCCTCATCGATTCAGGATAAAGACGAATTGACACTTCTCCCTTCTCTGAATTATATTTGGATGCATTACTCAGGAGATTATCAAAGATTCGTTTCATCCCATCGGGATACGAGTTAACAATCATGGATGTTCCACTCAGGTGATACGTCAGATGAGGATAAAGCTTTTCATAGATCTGCTTTTTTTCGTGCAGCAAAGAATAAAGATCCATCTGCTCTTTGACATTTTCATGTTCTTCAAGATAACTTCGAAGATTATCCCCTAAAGAGACGATCGTATCAATGCTGCGGTTAATCCGATCAATCTTCTTTTCGTTTTCCTCTGAAGATTTGAGCAAACCGACATTAAGCCTTAATGAAGAGAGAGGCGTATTAAGATCGTGCAAAATATCGCGGCTAAACTCTTCGGTAAGACGAAGAGCACGCCTCAATGGATATAAGGCATACAGTGAAAACAAAATAGATACAATGAAAACAATCACCAACGCCCATAGAGTATGGGTAACAATTCGCTCTTGCAAATGATCGTTGCGTTGTTGATAGTGTTCTTGGCTCAAAGAGAGTTTGAGAGCATAAGTATCGTTTTTAGGTATGGGAAAAAGAGCAAAAAAATCTTGAGGCGTTTCATGAAGTTCATACAATAATTTTTGAGATTTCAAAGGGGCGAAATCGAATTGAAATTGGGTACATTTAAGATCATAACTGCACAAACGCATCTCTGTCGAGATCGATTCTTTCAAGTCATGTTGCAATTTGACGTATTCGCCATATAGTAATATCGCACTCAAAATCCCTAATGAGACAAAAAATACACTGAAACTTTTAAGCAAGGATTCTTTTTCAGCTCTTCTCAATACGGTATCCTATCCCTCTAATGTTTTGAATATCCCACTGTGTGATCTGCTTTAGTTTATTGAGAGCAACGCGCATTCCGTTTTCACTCGGATGTTCCATCACCTCCAAAAAGCGCTCTTTGGGGACAGTTTTACCGATGTTATGGATTAATATCTCAAAAAAGAGAAATTGCAGATCTCCTAAGCTCAGTACTTTACCTTGCTTTTCGATAGTTTTAATGCGAGGGTCGTAAACGATCTCTCCATAATGTATGGAGTGCTGTAAACGACCGAATTTCGCCTCAATCCGCAATAAAAGTTCTTGCGGATAAAACGGTTTTTTAAGATAATCATCGGCTCCTACGGCAAACCCTTTGCTCATCGACGCAATATCGGTCATTGCGCTGATGAAAATAGCCGGTGTCTCATCCTGAGCATCCCGAAGAGCCTCAAGCAGATCGAATCCATTGAGCTCAGGGACATTAATATCGAGCACATAAAGATCAAATGATTGTTCATATGCTTTCTCTGCAGCTTCATCTCCATCTTTTACCCAGATAGCATTATGCCCTGCTTCTATAAGCATTTCCTGGATCGTTTCACCCAAAACATGATCATCTTCTAGAAGTAAAATTTTCATTTTACTGTCCCTTTTGTAAAAATGGACAATTTATTATATCTTATCTGCCGCCGCGGAATTGTTTACCGCCACCGCCGCCCGTTCCTGATCCCATAGAACCTCCGCCTTTACGCATTTGACTCCCTGTACCATCAGCCGGACCTGATTTGCTTTGTCGCATTGTCGCAGTAGCAGCTTGACGCTCTTCCGGACTCAACGCTTGCATACGGGTCTGCATTTCCGCTTGAAAAGCTGCTCTATCTTCTACCGGTACAGTACCGCGCATCGCTTGCATCTCTTCCATTGTCATTGCAGTGTAATCTGCTGCAAATATATTTAAGCTCAAAAGAGCTACGAGTGTTAACTTTTTCATTGGGGTCTCCTTGTGTTTTGATAGTGACAGTATGAAACAGTTGTATTAGCCGAGTATTAGTTACTGAAATGTAAGTTCAATCGAATAGGTCCCCTGTTGTTCTTCGATCACATAGTCATATCCTATCTCTTTACTGAGCCTGTCAAGTATTTTACTCCCTATTTTAGAGCTGAAAAGATATTTGTCATTTCCAACTCGATTGGTGATTTGAACGGATCGAAGATCCGAATCGATACCAATACGAATATGACTTCGTTCCACAGCATAAGTCATAGCGTTTTCAATTAATGCACCGAATACTTTGTATATCAGTTTTTTGGAAGCTGAAACGATAAAAGTACTTTCGGAAATATCGATAATAAGTTCCTTGCGATGAACCAATATCTCCATTTTTTCTTTAATTTCCTTAAGCATCTTATGAACGTCAATATTTGTTTCCTCTTCAAAATCGGAGCTCTCTAAAAATAAAACACTTTTTAGTTCCGTCGTCAAACGCTCCACATCTCGACTGAATTCCGCAATAAATTTTGATTTTTCATACCGATCGGATTGCTCGTACACATCCAACCGTGAACGCATCAATGCTAAAGGTGTTTTTAGCTCGTGTGCAGCTTCTTTAAAAAGTTGAGCCTCTTTTTGACGATACATTTCAAGTCGTTTCACCAAAGCTGAAAACGATTGAGCAACTTCTTTAATCTCTGAAG
>CAZKJU010000018.1:0-31827 GCA_964553185.1 uncultured Sulfuricurvum sp. | reverse complement strand
CCTCTGATGCAGCAAAATATGCCCAAGAAATTTTAGATCAGACTTCACATCTCTCCAAAACAATCGATGATTTTAGAAACTTTTTCAAACCGGATAAATCGGTGATATCTGTAAAAGTTGAAAATATCCTCGAAAACACCCTTGCTATTGTCAAAGAGAGTCTTACCAATAACAATATTACACTCAACACCACCTATCGCTCAGAATCGCTGGTAGATGCCTATCCGAGAGAATTAATGCAGGTTTTTATAAATATCATCAACAATGCTAAAGATTCATTGCTCTCTAATCACATTCAAAATGGACGTATCGATATAGTTATCTATGATGATGAAGAGTATGTCAATACCGAAATCTGCGATAACGGATGGGGAATTGATGTAACTATTTTACCGAAAATATTTGACCCTTATTTCTCCACAAAAGATGAAAAAACCGGAACGGGATTAGGATTGTATATGTCTAAAATGATTATCGAAGAGCATCTGCATGGTTTGATAGAAGCGACAAATAACACCAATGGTGGGGCGTGCTTTAACGTTCGATTATTGAAAAAAAATTCACATATTTCTGATCAGAAAAGTATAATGGCAGAGTGAAGGATCGACAATGGAAATGGAATCTATAAAGAAAAAAATAGAAACTCTAAAAGTGAGGAGCAAAGATTTTTTCATTTTGTATGTTGAAGATGAAATAGAACTCCGAGAAAAAGTTACCCTCTTTTTGAACAAAATATTCGACCATATCGATACCGCATCAAACGGTGCGGAAGCACTTGAAAAATATTTACAAAATTCCTATGACATTGTCTTGACCGATATGCTTATGCCTAAAATGAGCGGTATGGAATTGATACAACATATCCGTGAACACAATGAAAAACAAGAAGTTATTGTCCTCTCCGCCGACACATCCGCCGATATTCTTTCATCGTGTATCCAGCTAGGAGTTACGGGCTATCTGATTAAACCGATAAATTTTAATCAGGTACTAACGGTATTTAATATCTCGATCGATAAATTAATCGCTTTTCGTGAAAATGAAATGTATAAAATACAGCTTGAATCGATGGTGGCTGAACGAACTGAAAAAGTGCTTTTACTCCAAGATCAGCAAGCGGCAAACTATGATCATGCGATTCACTCACTCGTTAAAATGATTGAGGGACGTGATACCTATACCGGTGGGCACAGTGAACGGGTAGCTCTGTATTCGCGAAAAATTGCTGAAGCCATGGGATGCGATGAAGAGTCCTGCAATTTGATATATCAAGCGGGTATATTGCATGATGTAGGGAAAATCACTACCCCTGACGCTATTTTACTAAAGCCGGGCAAGCTGAATGATAATGAATACGCTTTGATCAAGAATCATGTTTCAGCCGGATACGAAATACTTCGTGAAGTGCCAATGTATGAAAAACTTGCTGAGATTATCTATGCTCATCACGAACATTATGATGGAAGCGGATATCCGCGATCTCTAAAAGGTGAAGAGATCCCTAGCCCCGCACGTATCATGGTAATCGCCGATGCATTCGACGCTATGACGACTGGACGTATCTATAAATCGAGGAAAACATCTGCTGAGGCGATAGCTGAGCTTAGAGATTTAAGCGGCATTTGGTACGATCCTCAGGTTATCGAGATCGCATTGGATGTTTTAACCTCTTTTGATATTGACCTAAAAGTGTCTCAAGAACCTAGTTCATTCATCGATGATGAGCGATTTGCCTATTTTTATAAAGACCCGCTAACACATCTGTATAACCACGATTATCTCGATTTTATTTTGCAAAAAAGCAAGGATGAAAATAAACACTTATGTTTGCATCTGATTAATATTAAAAACTTTACCTCATACAATCAACAAAAAGGGTGGAGTGAGGGGGATCAGTTATTACGTGAATTTACTACCTATTTAGAATCTACATTTCCAGATTTTCTCATTTTTCGCATTTTTGGTGACGACTTTGCCCTTGTGAAAGATTCGCATCAAGAGATTGATTTCGATCAAATCAATACCATAGAACTTTTGTGTGCCAACAACCTATACTGCGAGCATAATCATTTGGATTTACCGCAAGGGAATATCCATTCCTACATAGATTTACAAATATATCCCTATTGACGTTCATTAAGAGAGACGGTTGCGGTAATCCTCGTATCCGAATTCATGAACGATCTCTAAATCCCCTTCTTTTGTCCAAATGGCGAGGGATGGGAGCTTGATTCCGTTAAACGTCGTATTTTTGACAAACGTATAGTGGATTTGATCTTCAAAAATAATCTTATCACCTACCTTTAGCGGTTCATCGAACGAATACTCTCCCATGATGTCCCCTGCCAAACACGTATTGCCGCCGAAACGGTAGGTATAGGCTTTCTCCCCTGCTTCCCCTGAACCCCGAACCATCGCACGATACGGCATCGCGAGGGTATCAGGCATATGCGCTTCGGCGGAGGTATCTAAGATCGCGATCTCCATACCGTTGTGAACAATGTCGAGTACTGATGCGACCAATGGTCCCGTCTGCCACCCTACTGCTTCACCCGGTTCGAGATAGACGGTAATGTCGTTATGGCGTGCTTTGAATGCTCGAATTACCTCAATCAAACGATCCACATCATAGTCGATACGGGTGATATGGTGCCCTCCCCCGAAATTGACGTATTTCAATCCGTCGATGTATTGGCCGAATTTTTCTTCAAATGCTTCGAGAACCCCTTCCAATGCATCAACATTTTGCTCACAAAGGGCATGAAAGTTCAAGCCGTCGAGTTTGGAGACGATACTCTCATCGAAATTGGCCAATGTCGTCCCCAAACGGCTGTACAATCCACATGGGTTGTAGAGATCGACGGGGCTGGACGAGTATTCAGGATTGACACGGAGCGATATAGAAATATTAGGGTTGATTGATTTTACACGATCATAATAACGGTGGAACTGGGCTGGTGAGTTGAAGACGATATCATCACTGATACGGGCAATTTCATCGATATCTTCATCTTTGAATGCCGGTGAGTAGGTATGAACCTCTTTGTTCATCTTTTCACGTGCGAGCTTTGCCTCATGCAAGCCGCTTGCGGTGCATCCGTGCAGATATTTGGAGACGAGCGGGAAAGTCGCCCACATCGCGAAACCTTTGAGTGCGAGGATGATTTTGGCTCCCGATTCTCTCTGGACACGTTCCATAACGAGCAAGTTTTTCTCTAAAAGAGCCTCTTCGCAAATGTAGCATGGGGTGTGGGGGAGTTTTGAAAAATCGATACTCATCTCTAAATCCTTGGAAAATAATGGCGTGATTGTAGCATATCACAATTTCAAACCATGTAACCCTACTCCTTGCTTTGGAAGTAAAGGAGTGCTAGAATAAAAAAAGATATCGATAGGGGGATTAGATGACACATACATTGTACCTTACGATTGCCAGAGAGGCGATCCTCTCTGCTTTTGAAAACTCGCACATTGATACGAATGCGCTCCTTCATGCGTATCCTGATCTCGCACACCCCTATGCCACCTTTGTAACCCTGACGCTGCATGGAAAACTGCGAGGGTGTATCGGTTCTTTGATCGCACACAGGCCTCTCGTGGAAGATTTAATCTCTAATGCCAAATCAGCGGCATTTCGTGATCCGAGATTTCCACCGCTAAGCCCTGAAGAATTTGCTGAAATACGAATCGAAGTCTCACTTTTAACGCCACCACAGCATATCGAATACGGTTCTAAAGATGAATTGAAAGATTTGATACACCCACGAATCGATGGAGTGATTCTCCGTCATGGCAATTATCAAGCGACTTTTCTTCCTCAAGTATGGGATGATTTGAGAGATTTTGATAGTTTTTTCGATCATTTGGGGATGAAAGCAGGTCTGGGAACTGATCCCCTCTCCCATCACCCAGAGGTCTACACCTATCAAGTACAAAAATTTGAGGAAGAGCCCCATGAGTAAAAGAGTGATGAGTGTAGCCGGAAGTTTCTATCCCGCATCTTCTAGTGAGATTACTGCTATGATTGATCATTTTAACACGATACTCGAAGCTCACAGCGATGTTGTGGCACGTTTTGACGCGCTGGATGGCAACGCCGTGATTGTCCCTCATGCGGGATGGGTATATTCGGGTTTTACGGCCAATATCGCCTTTCGGATTTTAAAAAAAACTCATCCCAAAACGGTTGTGGTCATAGGTCCTTCGCATAGAGTCGGGTTTGATGGGATCAGTATTGCAGAAAGTGAAGTGTATCAAACACCCTTGGGAGATTTAGAGATTGATACCCCATTAGTGGAAGAGATCAAAAAACGATTCTCTCTCGTAACCTTTGGCGAAGCACACCATGAACACAGCACCGAAGTGCAAATGCCATTTATCAAACACTATATGAATGATGTAAAAGTTGTGGAAATGGTCTATTCGTATGCCGAACCGATACAGCTATCCCCGATCATCGACTATCTGTTAAATTTGCAGGATATTGCTGTCGTTATCAGTACCGATTTAAGCCATTATTACTCATTGGATGAAGCAAAAAAACTCGATACTATCTGTTTAGAAGCAATCCGAAATGAGAACAGCACGATGCTCCATCAAGGTTGCGAAGCGTGCGGAAAGATCGGAGTAGAAGCGATGCTGGATGTCGCCAATAAACGTAATATGGAAGCGATATTACTCGATTACCGTACCAGTGCTGATGCGAGCGGAGATAGCTCGCGTGTGGTTGGGTATGCGAGTGCGTTGTTTAGATAGAGAGGACTAAACGTCCATCTCGATGACATTCCAAGGGAGACCTTGGGTGTTCATCTCATCCATAAACGGATCTGGATCGAGCTGTTCCATGTTGAACACACCCTCCCCGCTCCATTTACCCTCTACCATCAGTTTGGCACCGATCACGGCAGGGACACCCGTGGTGTACGAAACACCTTGGGATTTTACTTCGGCGTAGCACTCTTCGTGATCTTTGACCTGATAGATATAAATTTTACGTTTTTTGCCGTCTTTGAGACCTTCAGCTACGATACCGATATTGGTTTTACCTTTGGTTCGAGGACCGAGTGATGCCGGATCAGGTAGCAAGGTTTTTAGAAATTCGATCGGAATGATTTTTTGCCCTTGATGCTCTACCGGTTCTATTCCGAGCATACCGACATTTTGCAACACTTCCATATGCTTGATATAACTTTGACCAAATGTCATAAAGAAGCGGATACGTTTGAGACCTTTGATGTGTTTAACGAGGGATTCCATCTCTTCATGGTAGAGGAGGTAGCTGTCTTTTGGTCCCACTTCGGGATAATCCCATACCTGCATGATCTCTAGCGGTGCGGTTTCGATCCACTCACCGTTTTCCCAATAACGTCCGTTCGCACTCACTTCACGGAGGTTGATTTCAGGATTGAAGTTAGTCGCGAAAGCATACCCGTGATCCCCTGCATTACAGTCGAGGATGTCGATGGTGTGGATTTCGTCAAAATAGTGTTTTTGAGCATAAGCACAAAATACATTGGTCGCACCCGGATCGAATCCGCTTCCGAGTAATCCCATGATACCTGCTTCTTTGAACGCCGCGTCACGTTCCCATTGGAGTTTATACTCGAATTTCGCTTCATCAGGATGTTCGTAGTTGGCAGTATCCAAATACGGAGTTTTGGTTGCGATACACGCATCCATGATTGCTAAATCTTGGTATGGAAGCGCAACGTTGATGAGGATTGATGGGGTGTATTTTTGGATGAGTGCAATCACTTCATCGGTATTGTCCGCATCGACGGTGGTGATTTCAATCGCACCCTCTGGGAGTTCGCTTTTAATCTCTTTACAACGACCGATAGAGCGGCTCGCTAAAATGATACGATCGAATACGTGGTTGTTTAGTACACATTTGTGTGCTACAACGCGCCCTACTCCGCCGGCGCCGATGATTAGTGCAGTTGCCATAGTCAAACCTCTGATAAAAATATAATGGATATTATAAGGTAATCTCTCTTACGAAAACGTTACAGACAAAACGCGCTGTAAAGTGTCAGTCCCCAGATAAATGCCAGCATCGCCAATGAGAGAAATACTAATGCCGCTCCGGCGTCTTTTGCCCGTTTCGCCAACTCATGATGCTCATAGGTAACCAAGTCAACCGTACGCTCGATAGAACTATTGATAACTTCGGCAATAAGGGGGATAAACAACGAGGTTGCCAAAATTGAGTGATGTAAAAAATCAACCGGTAAAGACCATGCGACAATCATTCCGACAATAAATAATAGAATTTGAAGACGAAACGATTTCTCGTTTTTTGTCACTTCGATTAACCCGTTTAAGGCATATCGGGTGTTTTTGAATAGAGTGTATTGCGGTTTATTGAGCGGCATTAGGCATCTGCTCCCAATACTGTACTCCACCCCTCATAGATACCATGCTCTTGGATTGCCGATTCATAGAGGGAGGTAGTCGTATCTTCGATAATTTCAGGGGTGATCGCTTCGGTTTTAACCAAAACAGCACCGTAGCTGTAATCACTCTCGTCATCATTCACGTATTCTTTTACGCTATAGCCATGTGAAGCGAGACCGGATACGGCGCGCTCCATTGATGTTTTGGTTTGGAAAAAGAGATAGTGTTCTACCTCTCTAGAGATGTTTAAATCATCACCTGCTTCGAGTAGTGCGGCAATCGTCTGACGATTTTGGATACTGAGCAATCCATACGCATCGGGAAAGAGGTTATCACTGTACATCTCCCATTTAGCGTCACGGGAAGATCCGCGCTCGTAGATATATCCACCGTGCTGCGTCATGATATCCGAACTGACGTTTTCAAATCGCTTTGATTGTGGTGCGTAGAAATAAAACTCTGCCCATCCCTCTTTCATCACTCTTCCGGCAAACACTGCATCTATGGAAGTATGGAGCGCTGAAATCACATCCTGTGTAAAAGCTTCCAATGACTCGGTAACGCTATCGGCTTTGACAAATAGCCACAAAAGCCACGGGCGCTCTTCCTGAGGAGCCTCTTCGATGAGATCGAGTTCTACATCACAGCGGTACGGTATATTTTCATCATCGAGAAGCTCATAAAATTCTATCATTCAACAAAACCCTTATTTTTCCACCATTATAAAGTCTTTTAGATAAATTGAACAAGCCAAACAAAAAATGAACTTAATTCAATTTTAAAGTACTACTCTCTATACTTCCTACTCTAGAGAAAAATAAAGAAGGAATACTCGTGCGAATCCTCTATTTGATTATGGCATCCTATGCACTGCACGCCCAAACGTCACTCCCCTCATTGATCGACTCGGCACAACACAACGAACGTATGGAGAGCTATCAACAACAATCCCTGTCCGCAACGTTGGGGTATGAATCGGCTAAATATTCTTATTTCCCCCGTATCGATGGGTTTGGAAGTGCTTCTTTCGTCGATAATACGGGGGGATTTGATGCGAAACAGAGTTACAGTGCCGGTGTAAAAGGGGAATTTACCGTGTTTGATGGCTTTAAACGTGAAAATCTCCTCGATAAGAACAAAGCGCTCGAAAATGCTGCGAAGTATACCCAAGAAGGTGCAAAAAAAGAGATTTCACTCAATGTGATCAAGCAATATTTTGAACTTCAAAATACGATGGATGAAATTCAGACTCTTATGACCATGCGCGATCAACTCCAAGCGCAGTTAGTACGTTTGGAAAAATTCAAATCAGTTGGACTGGCGAGCGAAGATGCCCTGATGCGGATGCGTTCCGAAGTCTCTGATTCGGATTTTAAAATCGAAAATTTACAGTACCAAGCGGATCGGCAAAAAGCCGATTTGGAAACGATCACAAATCAAAAAATCGGTGATTTAAGTGAATCAAGTGTGGTGGCTCCAAAAGAGATAAGAACTCTGGAACTCGATAAAATCAATGCCCTTAAATATTCACGCGATGCAAAAATACATGAAGCACAAATCTCTGATGCCCAAAATCTTCCGACGATTAAGCTTGAAGATCAATATACTTTTAACGACTATTACAAAGACCCAATCGCGAATATGCGGGTTGAACATCAAAATAAGATTACCGCTTCGTTAAGTATGAATTTAATCGATTTCTCTTCCGCATCCTTAGCTAAACAAGCATTAATGGCTCAAGCACACGCTCAAAACAGTGAATTGATTTATGCGACCAAAGAGGCAAACCAAAATCGTCTTTTAGCGCTACGCTACATTGAGCGTTCCCGTACTTTGATCATCTCCTCGGAGCAAACGTATGAAGCTTCGAGCAAAACCTTTGAAGCGGTCAAAAAGAAATACGAAGCACGTATCGTCGATTACGTTACCTATCTCGATGCTCTGCATGTCCACTCTGATTCGATCAATCAGCTGAATCTGGCAAAAAGAACATTGAATTATGCCCATGCGGCTTATTATTATTACGCAGGATTGGATCCGAAGGAGTTCGTAAAATGATGAAAACACTATTATTATCTCTACTCTTTAGCCTCTCATTGATGGGTGAAGAGATATATGCGACGTTCGATGTAGTGGCACGAAAAGAGGCGAATTTGAACCTCACTGCACAGGGAATCGTCAAACGTCTGAATACGGATGTGGGCAACCATGTCAAAAAAGGCTCGGTACTTCTCGAAATAGATAACGATGATTTAGTCGCCAGCATCGATCTTGCACGCGAAAGACTCAAAAAAGCAAAGATCGAAGAGCAGTTTGCACGACAAACCTATGATCGTTACCGTCAGGTTGAAAGCGTAATCGAAGCAGAACTGATGGATCAGTATACCCTCGCCTACCAAAAAGCCTCTGCCGCATCTTCGGAAGCAAAAGCGTCACTCCGTTACCAAGAGACATTGCTAGAGAAAACTCGCCTTCGAGCGCCCTTTAGCGGTGTTATTTCGAGCCGTTCGGTTGAAGTCGGAGACAGTGTCGTCGGGTCTGCCTCTTTGCTCAAACTAATTTCTTCAGACGTCAAACTGATTTTAAATTTTGATGAAAAATATCTCCATCACGTCAAAGTAGGCTCAAAAGTTCGTTACCGCATCGATGGTCAAAGTCAGGACAAGATAGGGAGCATCTCGAAAATATACCCATCAGTCAATGCTAAAAACCGAAAAGCGACGGCGGAAGTACTCGCTTCGAATATTGCTCCTGGGCTTTTTGGCGAAGCGTATATAGTGGTGAAATAAATGTATAAATTTGCTATCAATCGTCCTATCACAACCTTGATGCTCGTTATGACACTCATCGTGTTCGGGATGATATCGTTTCGCTCCATGCCAGTTGCCCTGTTTCCAAATATCGACTTTCCGATCGTTACGATACAAACCGCTTATCCAGGTGCCGATCCTGAGAGTGTCGAGTCCAAGGTCACTGATAAAATCGAAGAAGCAGTCTCAGGTGTTGATGGTATCGATAAGCTCATCTCCACCAGCTATGAAGGGTTAAGCGTTGTCACTGTGCAGTTTGAACTCACCAAAAACATCGAAGAAGCAACCAACGATGTACGCGATAAAATCGGGACACTGAATCTCGATGCTGACGTAGAATCACCATCGGTACAAAAAGTGAGTGCATCAGGTGCTGCCTCCATAAAACTCTTTATCAGCACAAAAACCTCTGATCCAATCGCATTAATGCGTTTTGCAGACGAGCAGATAAAGCCGAAGCTACAGCGTATCCAAGGGGTTGCCAAAATTGATATTGTCGGTTATCGCGAGCGGGAAATTCGCATCTTTACCGATCCTTTTTTACTCAATAAATATGCCATTTCATCGAGTGACCTCCAATCTCGGATTGCCGCTGAGAATGTCCGCTCCGGCGGGGGTAAACTCATCTCTTCTGAGAACGAATTTATCCTCAAAACACGTGCTGATGCTTCATCGATTGAACAGCTCAAGTCGATCATCATTGCACCGGGTATCCGTTTACGTGATATCGCACGGGTAGAAGACGGCCTCAAAGATGCTAAAAGCTACTCCTCTTATAACGGTCACGAAGGTGTTTTGCTCGAAGTGCAAAAAATCGCGGGAACCAATGATTTGGAAGTTATCTCCAATATTAAAAAACTTATGCCGTCCCTCACAACATTGGCTGGAAAAACATACAATTTGGCGTTGATCGAAGATCAATCCGAAAAAATACTGGTAAACATCGATAACGTCAAATTTGACTTGATTTATGGTTCTATATTGGCCGTTTTAATTGTCTTTTTCTTTTTGCGTAATCTAACGGCTACAATCATATCCGCTATCGCTATTCCGACATCTATCATTGGAACCTTTGGTATGATCGATCTTATGGGATATGATCTAAACCGTCTTACCCTCATAGGTCTAACGCTTGCCATCGGAATATTTATCGATGACGCTATCGTTGTGATCGAAAATATCTCCAAAAAGATTGAGCATGGAATGGAGCCTCTCGAAGCCTCCTTTCATGGTGTAAAAGAGATCGCTTTTTCGATTTTAGCCATCTCATCGATGTTGTTAGCAGTATTTGTCCCTGTAGCGTTTATGGGGGGAATCGTCGGTAAATTTTTCAACTCGTTTGCAATGACCGTCGCATCGGGGGTCGTGATCTCTTATTTCGTTGCCATTATGTTTATTCCGACCATCGGGGCACGATTGTTGAGCGGCGGAGAGAGTAAATTTTGGCAAAAAACTGAGCCGATATTCCAAAAACTAGATTTATTTTATCGCTCGATTCTCGCCCGATTACTCCGCTTTAAATGGTTGACTGTGATCGGAGTACTCGTCATTTTGATTCTCTCCTTTTCACTGGCAGGCAAAGTGGGCGGAACCTTTGTCCCTATGGAAGATATGTCAGAAATGAGGGTAATGATTAAAGCCCCGGTAGGGGTTTCACTCGAAGCGATGAAAAAAGAGATGGAACCGATGCTCAAAACGATGGAGGAGGACAAACGGATCGAAAAAACGGTTCTCTCCATCGGCTATAATGCTGCCGAAGAGGCACACAAAGCGATGATTTATGCGAAACTTCTTCCGGTGGGAGAACGTGATGGTCTCGAAACGATTATTCAGTCCTATCGTGAGAAATTCAAATCCTATTCTCACCTAGTTATCAGTGTCGAAGATGTCCCACCGATCGATACGGGAGAGAGCAATGCTCCTATTCAAGTCGTACTCACCGGAGCCGATTTGAAAAATTTAGAGATCGCATCTGCTTCATTGATTAAAATGCTCAACGAGACAGAGGGTGTTACCGATATCGATAGTGATTTCGAACCCGGCAAACCTGAAGTACGTATCCGTGTGAATCGAGAAAGTGCACAGCGCTTAGGGATTAGTGCCAATCAAATCGCTCGTGCTATCGGTTCAACCTATTCGAGCGACAGCGCTATTTCAAATTTCGAGCAAAACGGCCGTCAGTTCGATATCACTCTCAGAACGGGTGATGAATACCGAAGTTTACTCAGTGATCTTAAAAAAATGCAAATTCAAACTCCAAGCGGCGAGATGGTGATGCTCGATGGATTGGTAACACTCGAAACGACCAAAGGGGCAGCATCGATCAACCGATATGACCGTGAGCGTAAAATCTTAGTCACGGCAAATCTCGACGGAGCACCTCTGGATTCCATAGTGAGTATGATCGATGCAAAACTACCTAAAATTTTGGGAGAGGGATACACCTACCGTTATACCGGAGATATTGAGCGAATGCAAGAGACGGCAGCGGCGTTTGGGTTTACGGTCTTGCTGGCAGTTGTCCTTATCTATTTGATCCTTGCTGCATTGTACGAATCACTGATACAGCCGTTTATCATTATGGTGGCGATGCCGCTCAGTTTTACGGGGGTTATTTTAGCTCTCTTTCTCACAGGCAATCCGTTTAGTATTTTTGTGATGATCGGTATCATTTTATTGTTAGGTATGGTGGGGAAAAATGCTGTTTTGGTCGTTGATTTTGCGAACAATGCTATCAAAGAGGGGAAAAATGTTGACGACGCTTTGCTAGAGGCGGGAGAAAAACGGCTTCGCCCTATTTTGATGACTACTTTTGCGATGATATTCGCGATGCTTCCTTTGGCGCTCGGAGGGGGTGCGGGACATGAGAGCAATGCTCCGATGGCAATCGCCGTTATCGGAGGGCTTATCAGTTCAACTCTTTTAGCCCTTTTTATCGTTCCGGTGTTGTATCGTCTCATGTATCCGATAGATGCACGTTTGCGCAGATTTTACGAGCGTAAAGAGCTTATTTAACGTTAGTGTTGAGTATCCGCATGAGATGCTCAACCGCCTCATCAACACGACCCATTAAATCTCCCCCTGTAACTATCCAGTATTTGATCATCCCGAATGTAATCCCGTCATAGAGAAAAAAGAGCTCTAATCCACTCTTATCGCATTTTAAAAAAGTAGCCAATGGCTCCATTACCTCTTGGGTTATATAGCGATTCATGTGCATTATAGGATCATCTTCGTCGGACGATACATTTAAAAAAAAGGTTGGATCACTGATAATACTCTCTTTAAGGGCATTTCTATTTTTGATATAGGCAGAGAATTTGATTTTAGTAACAGCTTTGAGTTTTTCGATCGTATCGGTATGACATTCCAATTCATCTTTGATAATCTCGATATAAAACTCAATCTGTCCCATAACATAGTGATTGTAAAGTGTCTCTTTGGAACCGAAAAGGGTATAGATCACTCCGATGGAAACCCCTGCATTTTTGGCAAGTTCGGAGATTTTCATATTTTCATACCCATCTTGGATAAAAAGACGGGTTGCCTCTTCTAGAATCAGTTCTCGTTTGAGCTCTTGCGCTTTTCGCTTATAGGACATTGTCGTTTATATCTCCTAAATAACTTTTGTGGAGTTTCACTTTACTCGCTAATTCTTGGACATTTTTGGTCTCGATGAGGGGAAGCGGTTCTGTTTTTTGGAGCGTTTGGGTTAAAAGTTTTATCTGTGCGGTTGCTTCTGCCGCGACCTCTTCTAGGGCTTGACGGATGGCACGAACCTCATGACGCTCATACGATTCAAGCGTCACAATGAGTTCACTCAGTCTACCTCTCGCATGGATAAACTCTTCATGCAAAGTCTCCGCCGAGGCAAAAAGACGAGAGAGGGGTTTGAGAGACTCGGAGAGCTCTTTGGAATGGGAGGTCATCTCTCGCATCTGTTTGGAAGAGAGAACCATTTGCTGCATGATCAGTTCACTTTGCTCACGCGAACCTCGCAGAAGTGAATCATTCTCCAGCAACGAGGTAACAATCGATTCGCTTTTTACCCCTAGTGTGTGAAGATGGTGTGAAAAATCATGGACAATACGATCCAACTCTTTTTGTAAAACAGAGATTGTATGATCGGGCAGCTCACGATGGCTGATTTGTACCACCAACTCATACAGTGCTTTTAACTGAGTATGTACCTCTTTTTGTTCATCGCAGCTGAGACGAACCACACTTTTGAGCTGATTAAAATGATCTTGCTCTGCCACACGTAAAAGATCGATATGGCGATGAACAACATTATCCAAACTCGGAAGTTCTGAGAGGGTGAACTCTTCGAATTTTTCCATAGCACTGTGTTGTTGCGCTAAAAGAGCCTCTATTTTGGAGACGAAAAGGGCTTGGTTGGCTTGGATGATATTCAGAGTATCAAACTCTTCTTTGAAAACACTCCGGATTTGATCGTGCGTTGAACTCTCCATTTGTGCCACGAAATCGAGTCGATCTTTGAGGGTTCCCAATGATGAACCCACTACACCGATCTCATCACTCAGAGTACTGAGACGCTGAGCATCATTGACACGATTCATAAGGGCAACCGTTTGAGACATGATGCTCATAATGGCGGAGAGGATAATCCCGACGCTGAGTGATAAGAGCGACTCTTTGAGTACATTCGGATCTATCCCAACGCTCAAAATAAAATGGAGTAATCCACCGAGTGCACCCAGAGCAAAGACGACGGGAGTATAATTGATTTTATTAGGATCTTTATAAACAGCGGTATGGCGTAAAAATAAAAGCGACATGATGACAATAGTGAGTAGCAAATCTATACTGATCATGATTTATCCCTTTGTACCGATAATATCGAATAAAGTTTGCGGGGAGCGTGCAAAATAATCCCCATCTCCATATGAACTAAATCCCCATCCGGCGAACACACTGCTGATACCGGCACGGGAAGCGGCTTCCATATCTTTGGAGTTATCACCGATCATCCAAGCATTATCCGTACCCGAACAAAATGCATAGTGTTCGAGATGACGGTGGATCATTTGCGGATGAGGTTTCGGGGACTCCACATTATCGGCACCGATGATCAGTCTAAAATACGAATCGAGGCCCAAATGTCCGAGCATCCGTTTTGCAAATACACTGGGAGCGTTCGTCGCGACACCCATAACATACCCATGATCGTATAAGGTTTTCAATAGATCAGGAATTCCCTCGTAGGCTCTGACGTTTTGAATGCATTGCTCGAAGTAATGGTGTTCAAAGATATCTCGGGCACGATCTTCATAGTGCGATTGAGCGTAAAAAATTTCAGCTAAATTCCGTACAGGGGCATTGATCGCATCGATAACTTCTTGAACACTGAGCGGTTCAAGGGCATAACACTCAAGCCGAACATGATTAATCGAGTGAGTGATATCCAACCCTGAATCGATCAGTGTCCCGTCCATATCGAAGATTGCGATATTTTTCATTTATCTCATTTTCTCAAAGAGTTCTTTTAGTGTTTGGACAAAAAGAGGATGATCGTTCGGGCAACGGCAGACACGGTACGTCTCAAATCCTAGTTCATGTGCTACTTCGGCGTATTCGATGGAGAGCTCGAAATCGGTTTCGGAGTTATCGACGGTAAACGCTATCGGAACGATGATGACCCGTTTGTTCTGTAATGAATGGAGGGTGCTTTCTAGTGATGGTTCCAGCCACTTCATCGGCCCTACTTTTGACTGATAGGCTAAATGAACCGCATGAAAATGTAATCCCGTCTTTTTCATCATATCTTCGATAAGTCCAACATGGGCAATCACCTGACGCTGGTAAGGATCGCCCTGATCAACGATTTTTTGAGGCAGGCCGTGTGCAGAAAAAATAAGGTCGAAATCGCCGGCGGGGTCTTCTCTCAAAGCCTCTCTAATCAGAGCGATCACACATCGGTTGTAGGTTTCATGGGCAAAAAAGTGTTTAATCTCAACCGTAATGATATCCCAGCCGATTTTATGAGCAATCGCTTCAAAATCATCAAGTGAAGATTGTGTGGTCGTTGAAGAGTATTGCGGATAAAGGGGGATCAAATAGACTTTCTCTATCCCCTGCTCTTTGAGCCGTTGACACACTTCCTCAGCCATAGGAGGAGTATAGCGCATCACAAAATCAACGGTGATATCTGAACCTACAACCTCGGATAAACCTGATACCAGTTTTTTCGTCAGATCAACCAGAGGGGACTTTCCACCAATTTGTCGGTATATATCCTGAGACTTTTCGGCACGTGTCAACGTAATCATACCGGCGATAAAACGACGCAGTAATGTGCTTTTTGTTCGAATGATATAGGGATCGTTAAACATGTTATGTAAAAACATCTCAACTTCATTCAGATTATTAGGGCCACCCATATTTAGCAGTACAATCGCTTCTCTCATCTAATGCTCATTATCCATTCGTTTTTAAAGAAAGTGTACCATAACGATCCGTTAAATTTTAGGATTATAAAAAAAACTAAAGCTTTTTAATCTATAATGACTACATAGCAGAAAAAATGAGGAGGGTTAATGCTGATTAGACGCACAGTGTTATCACTGATTTTACTGACAATCGCGGCTCAAGCTGAGTCACAGAGGCGTGAGCCATCCCTCTTCTTAGAATACGAACGTGAATTAAAAAAAGTAAACGATACCAGCCAAAACGAAGAGAATCCATTTAGTAAACCCTTAGCTCCTATCGTTATCGCCAAACCGACTCCCCCCGTTGAACCTGTAGTCAAAACTGTTGCCTTTGTTGCTCCCATCCTCAAAAATGAAAAAGAACACCCTGATAGTATCGGTCAAGACGACAAACCTTTTCTAATCGTCCCTAAACCTGCCCCTATCGCTTCTAAAACTGTTTGTCCCGAAGAATCCACCAAAGGCGAAGAACCAAAATCAAAAGCTCAAAAAATAGTCAAAAATTTTAAAAATGCGAAAGAGAAACTCCTCTCACGAGCCAAAGATTTTCTCGGTACTCCCTATGGATTTGGGAATCGAGACGGTGAACGTACCGATTGTTCAGGATTTACGCAGCAGGTCTACCGACAATTTGGTGTCTCACTCCCTCGCAGTGCCGCTGAACAAGCGCAATTGGGTGAAAGTGTCAACATGAACGATTTACAAGTGGGTGATTTACTCTTTTATCGCACTTACAAATCAGATCCGTCCCATGTTGCTATCTATGCAGGAGACGGTCAGATCATACATGCATCGTATGCTTCCAAAAAAGTTCAATACGATTCTATCGACAAAGATTATTATCGACAGCGTTTTATGTATGCCAAACGTTTAGCGCTGAATGATCCTGATTACGACGAGTAACCATGTCATCCCTGTATTCCACTCTTGATAAACACTGGCTTTGGAAAGAGATCTATTCTAAACTCGCTCTCTCATCCCCTGCCTATCACTACTGGAATGATACTCGCCATATAAAACTCAACCGATACGTTTTTCTCGAAAAAAATACCCTGCCTGAGCGTTATGCCCATATCGAAGAAGATCTAACCGATCTGGGCGGTTATCTTCCAACCCAGTATGCCGCAACACAACTAGGGATCGATAGCCATATTTTCGCCTACAAAAAAATGCGCCTTCATAACCAATTCGAGTACAAGTTCGTCAACGACATTAAATTTGTCAATCTCAAACGTTTTTTTCTCGAAAACGGGATTAAAATCGGTAAAAAAAGTTACGTCCATCTAGCTCGATTGGATGAACTGATTATTACCGCAGATTCACGTTTCTACCGTATCGATGACAACTATGGAGTGGTTGTTTACGATTAATCTCTCTTCCGCTTTGCCCATCGAGGGAAAAAACGTGAGGGCGAGAGGATTGGATTGATTGCTATACCATCTACAATAAACTCTTTTAATCGCTTTGCCAGATATGGAGCAAGAACGAATCCATACCCTCCCGAACCGTTGATCATTGTCACATTCGGATAATAACTATACTCGGAAGGCTCAACATATTGACCGTGTCGTAGATGGGGATATTTTTCGAGCGTAGAGGCTGCATTGACCAAACTTCCCAACATAGGAAGATAATCATTTGAGCCTGAACGAAGCCCTGTATAGTCTTTTAGTATACTAATATTATTTAATTTTAATGTTTTTGAGGCTTTATCTAGGAGTATTTCTCTCCCCTCCTCTACATTATACACTTCACTTGAAAATGGAGAATAATGGACATCATGGGTTGCTCCGATAGCGACGATTCCCTCTTTCGTTGTTGGAGAGATGGAAACGTGATGATGGAGTATATTAGGGATTTTAGTTGTCGTTTCGATATCGATACGATGTCCCCAAATCCCTCTCAAACCAACATAATCTATCGGTAAAAGCTTCGGATAGGCTCCGATAGTGAGAATGAGATGTTTGGCACGCACACCACCAACTTCCCATGCTCCATCACTGTGCATTAGTGTTTCAGCTTTGAGAGGGTAAAAATCAATCCCTTCTGCCATCGAATTGCATACCCCTTGAGCATCGACGACTGCACCCATGTCAAAATAGATCGAGGCTGAATGGAGTGCTTCATCACTCAGAAGCGTTTGCATTTTATGGGGAATATTGGAGTGTTGAATAGTGGTTTCATGTTTGAAAGCTTCGACTTTCTCACCCTCTTGAGGGGTATTTGCAATATGAAGAAGAGGCTTGATGAGTGTATGGTGAGGAAAATGTGTGGTATAAAAATCAAGTGCTTCGGCATGTGCGATTTCCATAATCTCTTTTAGTTCACCCGCTTTGGAGATTTTAGGGGATATAAATGCCCCAGCAGCACCGCTCCCACCCGCTGCAATAGCAGTTTGATCGATCAGAGCTACATTCAAACCGCATTGATGCAGATAATACGCACTGCAGCAGCCGTTGATCCCTGCACCGATGATAATGGCATCATACATATTTGCATCTTTACTCTTAGGTTATTGAAAATTGTAGCTCAACTGATCTAAAAGAACAGAGAAATAAAAAATGAGATACAATCAAATAATCATAACCTATACACTATTTTCGGAGCACAATGCAGCTGTTTAAATCCAATACATTTATCGATGATTTTTGGGGAGGAACGGCAGCGATGCTGGTGGCTCTTCCTGCTGCAATCGCATTTGGTGTAACAATCTTTGCCAGCATAGGGGGTCACTACGCTGCCTATGGCGCGATTGCAGGGATTTTAGGTGTTGCGGCTATCGGGATAGTTGCCTCTTTGTTGGGAGGAACAAATCGGCTCATTTCTGCTCCTAGCGCTCCGGCTGCAGCGGTCCTTTCTGCTTTTGCCTTGGAATATATTTCACGAGATTTCGGTCCTGACCTCGTTTTTGTAATGCTGATGCTCATCGCTTTTATGGCGGGAGTCTTTCAGATTCTATTTGGAAGTGTCGGTTTAGGACGATTGATTAAATACATGCCTTTTCCGGTTGTAAGTGGATATCTCAGCGGTGTAGGGCTCTATATTATCGCCGCGCAGACTCCGATATTCTTGGGTTTCCCCCAAGGTACTCATTTTTACGAAGCACTACAAACTCCTACAGGGTGGCAATGGCAAAGCATCGTTGTAGGGTTCGGAACAATCGCCACGATGATGATTGCAGAGAAATATCTAAAACTGATTCCGGCAGTTATTACCGCTTTATTGGGAGGTATTTCCGTCTATTTTCTATCTGCTGCTTTAGACCCTCAGCTATTGATAGCCAATAACCCGTTTATCATTGGAGAGCTCGGAGGGAGCGGTGGAATCAACTTTGTGGAGATGATAAGTGGACGATTTGAAATCCTTAAGAATTTAAGTTTTTCCGATCTATCCATCCTCTTTTTTCCTGCCTTAACCCTCGCAGCTCTCCTTTCGATTGATACTCTGAAAACCTGTGTAATTATCGATTCCATGACTCACTCGTTTCACGATTCCAATCGAGAACTTATCGCACAGGGTTCAGGTAATATCCTCTCCTCTTTGATCGGAGGAATGCCGGGATCGGGCACGATGGGGGCGACGATGGTTAACATCTCCAGTGGCGCAAAAACACAATTATCAGGGATGATAGAGGGGATAATGGCCATTATCGCTTTTTTAGTGTTAGCGTCATTTATCGCATGGATTCCGGTCTCAGCACTGGCTGCGATATTGATGGTGATCGGGTTTCGAATGATTGATAGGCACAGTATTAAACTTCTTCGTACTCGGAAAACATCATTGGACTTTATCATCATCGTTGCCGTAGCCATTACGGCACTTACCGTGAGTCTGATTGCTGCGGCGGGTGTCGGGCTGATGTTAGCAATAGTTTTGTATATTATCCAGCAAATCGGTGCTTCCGTTATTTATCGACATCAAGACGGAACGGAAGTGAGAAGCAAACTCGTGCGGAGTAAAGAAGAAGATGCCATTTTATATGAGAATGGAAAAGAGTTCTCACTTTATGAGCTCCATGGAAGCCTGTTCTTCGGTACAGCTAATCAGCTTTATACGATGCTTCAAGATGACTTACAGCATAAAAAATACATTATAATGGATATGAAACGGGTCCAGAATGTCGATTTAACAGCTGCCCATATCCTTTTACAAATCAAAGATATTTTGCATGACAAAGAAGGGTATCTCCTCTTATGCCGATTGCCGCATAAACTTCCTACCGGTGATGATATGGAGAGTTATTTTAACCATGTCGGACTTCTCAAACACTTGAGCCCCATCAAAGTTTTCGATGATTTGGATGATGCCATAGAATGGGCTGAGAACAAGATCATTAAAAGCTCATTGATTGAAGAAAAAAAAGAAGTTCTCCTCTCTTTGGGTGACTTTGATCTTTTCAAAGGGCGTAAAGATGAAACGATCGCCGAATTAGAGAGTTTAGTTGAAAGTCGTTCCTATCATAAAGGGGAGATTATCTATTCTGAAGGTGAAGGTACCGGTGAGATATTTTTGATCCGATCCGGTTTGGTTCGTATCATGTTGCCTTTTGCGAATCGAAAAAGTGTTCATCTCAGTACACTCGGACAAAATAATTTTTTCGGAGAATTTTCTTTTCTCGAGACGTCACCCCATTATACCGATGTTGTTGCAACATCTGATACAGAGCTTTATGTAATATCTCGTGCATCATTCGATCTTTTCTCTGTTCATCATAAAAAAGCCGCTTTTTTCTTTATGCAAAGTTTAGCAGCTGTATTGGCTGAACGTCTAAAATTGACACGCTCTGAATTAGGTGCTGAGTATGATGTTTAATGTAAAAAAATTTTGATTTTTTCTTGACACCCTCCACATTATAATTCTTCCAAAAAAGATGGATTATTATGCACTTAACAGATAATATATGGGTTGTTGGAGTTGAAGGGGTCATTATATTCGCACTTATCATCGCCATATTAGTAAAAATTGCATCTACGATGGACAAATGAAATTAAACTTCCCTTTTCGTCACGAGTTGATCTCCTTTTTATTGCTAGGTTTGATCACGATTGTGAGTCAAATATTTAGATCACAATTGGGGCTACTCAATATCGCTTTAATCCATCTTGTTCCAGTTATCGCCATTGCCTTGCAAGGAAATATCCGTTCAACTATGATTGTCACTACGATTTCTGTCATTATGTTTGATCTATTGTATGTTCCTCCTACGTACAGTTTCGATGTACATGACCTCTCCTATATCTGGAGCTTTATCATCTTTTTTACAGTGGGATATACGATCAGCTATCAAGCAAATAGGATTCATACCAATGCGGTAAAAGAGATTTTTCTCAATACACTCTCACACGACCTAAAAACACCCCTCTCCTCTATTTTGGGAAATGCCTCTCTCTTGTTAAAAGAGAAAACACAAGATCCTCTGATTCGACGTGACATAATTGTTCAAATCAATGATTCTACCCAAAGGATGAATCGTTTGGTGGCTAACCTGCTCGACAGTGCCCGTATGCAAGATATTAAAAGCCCACTCCGTATGGAATGGTGTGATTTGGAAGATATCGTTGGGGTAGCATTGCAGGAGTTTCGATATAACCCAAAGCAATCTCAGATAGAAGTACATATTGATCCAGAATTAAAACTTTTTTGGGGGGATTGTGCTCTGTTGGTTCGACTTATAGTGAATTTAATTGATAATGCACTGAAATATACTGAAAATGGGAAAAGAATCTCACTCACTATCACGAACGATGATTCCAAAATCAAAATTCTCTGTTTTAACGAATCTAAACCTATTAAAAAAGCTGATTTAAAAAACATGTTCGATCGTTTTTACAGAATCGACTACTCTGCTGATATTGGCGGAAGCGGTATAGGATTATCAATATGTCGTGATATCGTTCATGCACACAAAGGTCTTATTGAAGCTTATAATGTTCCAGAGGGTGTTTGTTTCGAAATCCGGTTTTTAGTTTCAATATCTCCATCCGATAGATTGAAAGAGCTATCATGAGGGTTCAAGAGCTGATTTTAATTGTTGAAGATGATGAAGCGATCTCTAAAATGGTGAGCATATCGCTCCATCAGCAGGGTTTTAAAACTCTAATAGCCGCTGATATACAAACGGCTGCTCGTATTATAAATACCGATAGTCCTGATCTTATCATATTAGATCTAGGCCTTCCTGATGGCGATGGCAAAGGATTGATTAAAAAAATACGTTCTGAACTTATGCTTCCGATTATCGTTATTTCAGCTCGAAACGATGAAAAAGAGGTTATCGCTTCACTCGATGCTGGAGCAGATGATTATGTTATAAAACCATTTTCCATCGATGAACTTCTCGCTAGAGTTCGCTCGGCACAGCGTCGATTTTTAGGTTTGCAACCCTCTTACAATGTTATACTTTGTAACGAGATAGCGCTTGATCTAGAACATCATCAGGTAACATTGCGTAATGAAGTATTGAAATTGACACCTACGGAGTTTAATTTACTGAAATATTTTCTCCTTCACCGTAATCAGGTACTCCCCTACTCTCGCATTCTCAAAGAGGTATGGGGAGTAGGATACCAACATGAGATGCAGTATTTACGAACCTATATCAATACATTACGTAAAAAAATAGAAAATGATACAGCGCGGCCAGCCTATATCCATACTGAACTTGGCATTGGGTATCGTTTTACCTGTGAACATTCAAATTTAGATTGAAGGATTTCTTATACATACACACGAAATAAAAATAATCCTCTATAGTTTTATAGGATTGATCCTTTTTGGTGCTGCTCTCCTTTCGCTCCCTTTTGCGCACAATGGAGAGTTACGGTTTATCGATGCCCTCTTTACAGCCACGTCCGCCGTCTGTGTTACAGGACTGATTGTGAAAGATACACCAGTTGATTTTACATCATTCGGACATATCGTTATTCTCAGTCTCATTCAAATCGGCGGGCTTGGATACATGACGGCTGTCACCTTTATGGCGGTCATGCGAAAACAAAAAATCAACCATCGTGATCGTCTAATCCTCAAAGAGTCGCTTAATCATCCCGGGATGGACGGCTTGGTCCGTTTTATTAAAATCGTATTTGCTTCTATTATTCTGATTGAAGCGGCAGGAATGATTATTTTGACCCTTCGTTTTTGGGTCGATATGCCTCTGGGACAAGCGGCATGGTATGGGACTTTTCATGCAATTTCTGCGTTCAATAATGCAGGTTTTTCCCTCTTTAGCGATAATATGATGGGGTATCGCGGCGATTTTATTATTAATATTACCATCCCATTTTTGATTATTCTCGGAGGATTGGGATATATGGTACTGCTCGAAATTTACAATTATCGACGCGGTCAATTGTTACGTATATCTACCCACACAAAAATTGTCCTTTGGATGAGCGGTATTTTGATCGTGATCGGAATGGGACTACTCTTGTCACTGGAATGGAATAATCCGAAATCTTTTGGATCATTGAGTACCTATGAAAAGATATTGGCGGCATGGTTTGCATCGGTAAACTACCGAACAGCAGGCTTTAATAGTATCGATATCTCTACTTTGACCGATTCTAACCTCTTTTTCTCTACCTTTTTGATGATGACTGGAGGAAGTCCGGGAGGTACAGCCGGGGGGATTAAAACAACGGCGGTTGCTCTTGCATTGATCGGTGTGTGGTATACCCTCAGAGGTGATACCCATGCTCATATCTTTCGCCGTTCCATTTCCCCTTATCAGATCAATAAAGCGTATGCTGTTATTTTCGTAGCATCCATCTATGTTGTCGTTTCAACGATTATTTTGAGCGAAATTGATCGCTTGCCGTTTTTACGGATTCTTTTTGAGACCACGTCTGCATTTGGGACGGTTGGATTGTCGACAGGAAATGGGGGTGTACTGAGCTACAGCGCCCTTTTCAGTGATGGCGGAAAACTGAACATCATCGTCTTGATGCTCATGGGGAGGGTAGGAGTATTTGCTTTTACCATTATTATCGTCGGAAAAGCGCTAGAGAGTCGCATAAAATACGCTGAAGGAAAGGTTATTATATAAATATGGATACATACGCAGTTTTAGGGTTAGGAAAATTTGGATTTAATGTTGCCAAAGGGTTGGCACAACAAGGGTTGAATGTTATCGCTGCTGATTTAAATGAAGAGCATGTACGAGATATCAATGAATTTGTTCAGGATGCGATTATTCTCGACTCAACCGATATACGAGCATTGCGCGAAGCGGGAATCGGAAATGTTGATGTTGCTGTTGTCAGTATCGGTGAGAATATCGAAGCCAGTATACTCACGGTGATGGCACTCAAAGAACTGGGGGTAGAAACCGTCGTAGCCAAAGCGATTACAACGGTACACGGTCAAATTCTCTCAAAACTCGGTGCCGCAAAAGTGATCTATCCTGAGATGGAATCGGCGAAAAAAATCGTGAAAAAAATGGTGCAAAATATGCATTATGAGACAATCGATCTCTCAATTACTATGAAGATTGCAAAGCTCACTGTCCCTGCATTTTGGGTGGGTATTTCTATTTTATCTCCAATCTTTGAAGGGGAATATGAGGTTAAACCGATCGCCTACAAACATCAAGGGATCTGGTATACCTCATTTGAAAAAGATGATATTCTTGAAAAAGGGGATATTTTAGTCGTGTTGGGGAATAGCGGACACATTGAAGCACTCAGCAAAAAGGTGTGAGTTAGGCTATTTCTGCTAAAATTGCAAAAAAGTTTTAGGAAATTTTATGCTCCGTTTTGCCCCAAGCCCGACGGGAGATATGCACATCGGCAATCTTCGCGTCGCATTGTTTAACTATATTTGTTCAGTTCAACGTGAAGAGCCACTCTTAATCCGTATTGAAGATACCGATAAAGATCGTAATATTCCCGGAAAAGAAAAAGAAATTTTTGAGATTTTGGCACTGTTTGGGATTGAATACCAAGAAGAGCAATTCCAAAGCAACAATCTCCGTTTTCACCGTGCTATGGCACTGCAACTCCTCCAAGATAAAAAGGCATTCAACTGCTTTTGTACTCCTCAAACACTCGATGTAAAGCGTGAAGCTTCTAAAGAGGGAAAAATTGCTTATCGTTATGACGGTGCATGCGAAAACCTCCACCCTGAAGAGGTGATCGACAATCCTCTCCCTTTTACTATTCGACTTAAAAAGCCGGATCACTCTATCACGGTCACTGACATTATCAAAGGGGAAAGTACCTTTAGTGCAGATGAAATCGATAGCTTTATTTTGATGAGTGCCGACAAATATCCGACCTACAATTTCGCCTGTGCTGTAGATGATATGCTCGCCGATGTCTCTCTCATCATCCGTAGCGAGGAGCACCTCTCCGACACCCCAAAACAGATTGCTATTCATGAGGCGCTCGGGTACACCAAAAAAGTAGAATACGCCCACTTGCCGATTATTATCGATGATACGTCTACAAACGTCAAATACCTCCTTGAAGAGGGCTTTTTGCCGAATGCAATCAGCAACTACCTCATTTTACTCGGGAATAAAACACCGTGTGAAATTTTTAGTCTAAAAGAATCAATTAAATGGTTTGATCTAAAAGCCATATCCAAAGCCCCTGAACGTTTTGATCTCGATAAACTCAAATTTATCAATAGAGAACATTTACGAGGGCTTGATCCTAAAGAACTCTCACGATACGTCGGTTTTGCCGATGAAGAGATCGGAAATCTTGCAAAACTCTTTTTAGAAGAGGCGAGTACACTCAAAGAGCTTCGTACTAAAGTCGGTGCCGTATTTGCCCCTAAAAATGTCCCTGACGAGTTAAAAGAGGGATTTGAGGTATTACGCGTTTTAACCCAAAAAGCTCCCCATTTCGATGATTACGAATCGTACAAAGAATATCTCATACAACACAGTGGTCTTAAAGAGGAAGATCTCTTCAAACCACTTCGTCTTCTCCTCAGCGGAGCTGAGCACGGTCCAGAGATGAATGATCTCTACACACATATCAAAAATTATCTAAAAGAGGTGGTCAAATGATGGCGGGTATAATTTCTGGTTTGGGTGGCATTGTCCATTCACTCCTCACTGTATATATCTGGGTTGTTATTATTGGCGCACTCTTAACATGGGTTCGCCCAGACCCTTACAATCCGATCGTTCAGGTTATCTACCGTTTAACCCAACCGGCGTATGATTTGATCCGTCGCATCATGCCAACCGTATTCAACGGCTTGGATTTAGCTCCGATTATTTTGATCGTAGCTCTTAATGTTATCGATATTGTTCTCATAAATGTTATCAATGCGTTGGTTCTTGGATGAGATCGACATTTCTCCTATCCGTACTCTTGTGCGGAACGCTCTCTGCCATAACACTGGATCAAATCAACGATAAACCCGCTTCGCGTGAAAAAAACTTTCTAATTTGGCAGTTTTTAAAACAAGATATCAATTCATCCCAAGCTTCTGAAGCGTTCTATCAAGTTGACAACGTCAATGAGCGCTTTTTATTCGACTATGCCGCTAAAACGGATGAAGCTGAGATACGCTATACCGTAGAATGTATGCAAAAAGTCTCTACTGATTTGATGAATATCGAGCAGGATGACTGTCTCTATCTGGCCCTATCACCGATCAAAGCACAGCATTTACAAAGCTATGAGCGTGAGTTGATCGCAATGCGGCTGGGGGATCGTTTTGGGGATGTTCAATGGCTTCGAACGATGAACCATAACAACCATTTTTCTCTTTACAGTGATCTTTCCGCCTCGTTAAAACTCTTTTTAATCTCTGGGGGAACATACCGTCAGGAACATTTCAATCACACTATCGACAATGAAACACTAGCAGAACTTACAACGCTACGTGGATTTAATCAGCTCGTCTACCTCACGGCTACCGATCCAAAAATGGATAAACTTCAATCATCTCTTGCCAATGTCAGCGGCGGGGTCTATGATGGGCAAACTCATTTTTATTTGGGAATTAATGCTTTAAAATACAAACGTGCCGACAATGCCCTTTTTCATTTAAAAGAGGCAAAACGTCTTGCCTTCTCACCAATCGAACGGGATAAAAACAGCTTTTGGATCTATCGCATAACTTTGGATGAAACCATTTTTAATGAGTTGGCCAACAGCCTTGATATCAATATGTACTCATTATGGGCAAAAGAACGTATTGGGAAAATGGCTGAAAACTATTTCACTACCCTTCCGACCCCTAAAAAAGGTGGATTCAAAGGGGATAATCCATTTGAATGGAATCGTCTTCATAAAGAGTTGGTCGCTACCCCCGTCGATAACCTTTATACATTGATAGAGCGCTATGAAGGTGAAGATTCACTTGCCGTTCAAGCGTATATGATTGAACGGGCTTTTACACCTTATATTCATAACTACACGATGCCCTATGATCAATACATGACAACGATTACAGCCGATCAAAAAGCGATGCTCTACGCCCTTATGCGTCAGGAGACACGTCTTATCCCCGGATTAATCTCGCGCTCATTTGCACTGGGACTTATGCAGATAATGCCGTTTAATGTCGATAGCATTTCCAAGGTTCATCCGCTAAAAATAAATTCATACGATGATATGTTTAACCCGCAATACAGTATCGCGTATTCGATCGCGCACATGAAGCATATTGAAGCAACACTTTATAACCCGGTCCTCATGGCATATGCGTACAATGGGGGGATTGGATTTACAAGGCGCCTACTGCTAAGTGGAGACTATTTCAACCCTGGTGAGTATGAACCGTTCCTGAGTATGGAATTGGTAGGGAATGCTGAGAGCCGAGAGTATGGCAAGCGTGTACTTGCCAACTATGTGATCTATAAAAATATTTTAGGGGAAAAAGTATCGCTGGCGGCTATTTTTGATAATTTAGTACAACCGAGCCAGTCCGATTATTTTCGAGCTTCAGAGCTAAAGAAGTCTCAGGTACTGCGTCAAAGCGAATAAAAAAGTACTTGTTCCAGTTATTTTGAACCGGAATCAAAGTGCGTCTAGGATCACTTTGATTCAACTCTTCCATAACGGTTGCTTTATTTCCGTTCAATGTGAGCGTATACTCATATGTATTCAAATCCCATTTACGAATATCACGATTGTCTTTCTCGAAATAAAACGCACCGATAAAATATTCCCCCTCTTTGTATTGAGCAGGATAGATAGGATTCAAATAAACCGTAGAGAGGATCGCTTTTGTTTCCAATGATTGAACAATAGCACCGCTTCGAAGCTGTTCCACTGCACGTTCATGGGATTCATCCATTTTAAAGAGATCAAACGCCCCCTTTTGTGAACATCCGCTAAACACCAATAACGCAGATAAAGCTAACCAAGAAAATCGCATTCCAATCCTTTACTCCTCGAAGTTAATACCATTATACGTTAACTCGCCTTAGAAGTTTTTCTAAAATCTCTTATTGATCTGCATGGGCAAACGTATCTCTCCAAAGAGGGAGCATAATCGTAAACAAGGTGCCCTCTTCAACATTCTCAACTTCAATCATTCCCCCCATCTTGGTTCGGACAATCGCGTACGACATATAGAGCCCTATCCCGCTCCCTTTGCCCTCTTCTTTTGTCGTATAATAAGGCTCAAAAATACGCTCAATGTGTTCGGGCAATATCCCTCCCCCGTTGTCTTGAATGGTGATAGCACCATACATATCGTCTCCAAAAACACGAATTTGGATGATAGGATTTTCAACTTTTCTCTCTACTAATGCATCGCGAGCATTATTTAAAAGATTAATCATAACTTGTTTAAGCTCACTGGAAGATCCATAAATTTCTAATGCACGATTTGAATACTCAACATCGATCGAAATACGATGTGAGTCAAACATTACACTTAAAAGCTGCAGCGATTGTTCTACCGGTTCATTAAGATCGAAGGGGCTGTTTTTTTGATTTGGTTTGACAAAGTTCCGAAAATCTTCAATCGTTTGTGACATAAAGGCAATTTGTTCCATCGATTCTGAAGTCAAATTTTGAAGATACTGTTGATCTAATTTGCCCTTGCGATGTGCATATTGGGTGTCTTGAACAATTACCCCAAGGGTATTGAGCGGTTGACGCCACTGATGCGCGATATTATCAATCATTTCTCCCATGGCAGCAAGTTTAGATTGTTGAAAGAGCATCGCTTTTTGGTACTCAATTTCATTTTCACTCCGATCAAGTTCTAATTTTAATTGTCTCTTTTGTTCAGATGATTGTTGAATCTCTTCTAAAAATCGTTTACTCTCACGATAATCTATAATAATCATTACCATAGAGAGGATAAACAGATAGGAGATTAATGGAACGATAAAATAACCTATGGAGAGATAAATATTGTACTGCCATCCGACATAGGTTATACCGAAACTTGCAACAACTAAGATCATAAATGTAAAAAGAATGCTTAAATAGTGTTTTTTCTTCATCATAACTAATAAAATTATTGCAATTAAAAATGAGAATACGACATTAACGATACGGTAGAGGGAAGGTTGAACTTTGAGTTCTCGGTGTAAAAGATTCTCTAATGCAGTCGCATGAATATATACACCGGGTAAAATTGTCCCATCTCCTGTTGTGTGCCATGTATCGAGTCCCATGGCTGTTGCCCCTATAAAAACAAATTTATTTTTCAATATTCTTGAATCTACTTTGCCGCTTAATAGGTCATATGCAGAGACTTTTTTATATCTATCCAAAGGATAAAAAGTTAAAAGAGAGTTTGCATTTCGATCGGATGGAAAACGATTTTCTCCGATACTAAATTCCATATCACCTTTTAGCGGAGATATCGTACGGGTTGAAATCATCCCCTCCCGAGAACCAAGAACTGCAATTGCAAGTGAAGGGATCAACTCATCAAAATGACCCATAAACATTGATAATCGTCGTAATGCACCATCACTATCGGCAATAGCATGAATATGTCCAATAGCGTTTGCACGCTGCTGATAGAGAGGTAAACTGCAGACCATAGAATCTAAATTTTCAAATTTGACCGATTCAAGCCTATTCTCTTTTACGTGTGATGGGGGAAGAAGACACTCTTTATGAAACATAGTAGCGTCACTGAAAACGGGAAGAACAGTAGTAGAGAGCCCTAGAGCATCCGATAAAATTTGATCATTATCTTGTAATTCATTTGGAATCCCCTCAACATGAATATTCAGATTAAAAAAGTCTCGATAAAAGCTTTGAAGCATCACCGGTGAAGTGCGATCCGGTTCTGAAAACACTATGTCAAAAGCAATAACCTTCGGGTTTGAATCAGCTACCCTATTGATGAGCTCAGCCGTGATAACTCTGGGCCATGGCCATTGACCAAATGCCTTCAAACTTTTATCATCGATATCAACAATAACCGTAGAATCAGGAGTATTTAGGGTAGGAGAAATTGTATTCAGTTGATCGTATAATTTATAATCTAACTGTCGTAACAGCGGAGTATTCCACCAAAACAGGTAGAATAATGCCGTAAACAGCAATGATCCGGCATAAATTATGAATGATTTCACGATTAGCGAACGATCACTTCAACACGACGGTTTTGAGGTTCAGAGACGCCATCTTCAGTTGGTACGATGGGATCATTTTCACCATACGATACCACGTTGATACGTTCTAAATTTACATTGTTATCGATTAAAAACTTCTCAACCGCATGTGCACGTTCAAGTGCTAATGCATAATTTTTGTCAGCATCGCCTGCTCGATCAGAGTGTCCTATAATATCGATAGATGCAGGCTCATGCGAAGAAACGGAACTGATTAAATTTGAAACTTGATCTTTTGATGATTGAACAATCTCTGAGGTACCCGGCTCAAAATAAAAAAGGAGTGATATTTCTTTGCTTGGTAAGTTTCCTAATACATCGGCATATTTTTCATTGAGGGTTAAGGGATCAAGTTTTTTTACCTCACTTGGATTTTTTTCCATTGATGTCAAAGTAGTTGAATAATAAGGCTGGTCAATAATGATCTTAGATGAGTTTGTTTGAACTTCAATCGCATTATGAGATGAGTTATTATCGAGTAAAACAACCATTGTTTCAGGTTTATCATTGATAAACGGAAGAGATAAAATCAGCACACTCCAAATCAATAACGGTTCCATTATTCAACCTCTACCAAAAATTTAGTTCCACGAATCCCGACAACGCCTTGTGGCACTTTAAAACTCACTTTTTCAGGTGCTAATTTACCGATTCTGCCGGATTCGAAGACAGCACTCCCTTTGCGTAAAGAGAGATCAAAACGAAATGCTTTTTTTGATGGATCAAACAAATAATCATCAATCTCCAATACACTTTTCTCTCCAACAGAAATACGGGTACCGTCATTAAAAGAGAGCCCTATTCCCCCTTTTTCACCCGTATGAATAACATCATGTGAAAAGAGTTTTTCCCCTTTTTTCGCTTGTATTAAACCACTCTCTCTTTTTATATTAACATCACCCTTAATACTTTTGATAAAAGCTACCGACTCGCTTGCCATAACGGATAATGAAAAAATAAAAATAAGTACCAATGCTTTCATTCCCATCTAAACTCCCCTACTACTTTTTAGTTACAGGAACTTTATCGTAGATCCACTTACAATCTTTTTTAATCAAATCTTTCTCCTCTTTAGAAAGTTTAAAATGAACCTAGACTATAATATCTCTAATTTTACAAGAGGGCTATTGATTTGAAAAAACGTTTAGCAGTTGCATTTACAGGTCCCTCCAATAGCGGTAAAACTACTTTGATCCTCAAAGTAGCACGGAAATTGATCCATGAGCACCATCTAGAGGTTGCGATTATCAAAAACGATCCGAAAGACAAAGCCCAGTTTGATGTTCCGGGAAAAGACAGTTACAAATTCAGTGATACGGGTGCAGAGGTAATCGTCACCTCCCCTACCCGTACCACCTATTTCTCACAGCGCCACAAAGAGCTGGATGAGTTGGTCTCATTGTTTGGAGAATTTGACGTATTACTCGTCGAGGGGCTTAAAAATCTCCCCTTGCCGCGCATCAGTATCTTTAGAAACGTTATCGACACCGATTATTTTCCCTATATGAATGCATTGGCGATCGATGATACTATCGACACTGCCCACTACACTATTCCCGAGGGGATAGACCTACTCGATCTCAACAACCCCGATCAAGTGATCGAGTGGATTTTAGCT
>CAZKJU010000017.1:13158-32618 GCA_964553185.1 uncultured Sulfuricurvum sp. | reverse complement strand
CACATCTCAGTGTCTTTAATGGTGTCCTAATCAGACCCAACGTTCATTCTCCTTCTTCAATTCCTTAAGTTTAGCTCCATTGTCCTTGCGTATGCGTTCGATGGAGCATTTTTCACTCCAGTTGCAGATGTTTATATTCACTTCTCTTATCGTAATCATTGCGTAATGTAACATTGACGTAATATTATTTTTCTACAATGACGCTATTAAATAACAGGAGTGATTCTTATGAAAAAAGTTGCATTATCTGCCCTTGCTGCGGTAGTAATCAGTGGCGTTGCATCAGCAGATGCCCTAACCCTTTACAGTGATCCGAAAACCGGACAAGTTTATACCACTCCGGGCGAAGGCCGTGTAGAGATGGGTGACTTTATCAGCGCAAAAGATGTTGATATGGCGCAACGCGAAGGTGAGTCAGCGTTTTCAGAATACAAAGAGAATATGAAAAAATATACCAATGTAACGTCTAAAGCGAAAAAACTTGATTTTAGCGGTACTGTATATTTTGGTATGACATCAGCTAATCCTGCTACAGACTTAGATATTGCTGGTGGAGATCAATCAAATTATGCGGATACGTCAACAGGTTTTGAACTACGTCGTGGATATTTGCAATTGAAAGCGTATTTTAATGATACAGACTATTTCCGTTTTACTCTTGATACTACAAAAGAACTTGCAAGCTCTACAAGTTCTTCAGGTGGTTCAGGATACGCAAATACATTCTTTAAATATGCTTATCTTTACTTAGAAGACGTTCTCCCTTATACAGGAGTAGAAGTGGGTATCTCTCACCGTCCGTGGATCGACTATGAGGAACACAATGGTTGGCATTATCGTTCATTTAACAAAGTTGTATTAGAAGAAAAAGGGACAGCAACTGAAGCGGGTGTTGACTTGATTAACTCTGCTGACCTTGGATTTAATCTAAAAACTAGAACGGATATGTTTTCATCTGAAATCGGTATCTTCAACGGTGAAGGGTACCATGCAGATAAAGAAGCGGCTAACCAAGAAAACAGCAGTGATCTTTCACTCGAATGGCGTCTTACTGGTCATTTGATCGGAAGCGGTAAAAAAGTAGGCAAAAACGATCGCACTAAAGATACCTATGCGAACCTTTCAACGTATGGTTTGATCTCTAAAAACCATAAAGACGATAAAGCAGCATTGGATCAAGCAGCTACAGCTGCTTTAAAAAGTGAATATGATCGTTCTATCTATGGTATTCATGCGGTATACAACCAACCGGAATTCTTGATCGCTGCTCAATATTTTATGGCTGATGATGAAGCACAAGAGCAAACAACGGCTACAGGCTGGAATAAACGTGAGTACAAAGGTTACTCAATCAATGCTGAGGTTCGTCCTGTAACTGATTGGACTATCATTGGTCGTTATGACAATTATGAAATGGATGATACAGCACTCAACGGTACTGCTATGAGTTCAAGTGTAGAGGGTGATAAAGTGATTGCCGGTTTGGCATATAAATACAGTAAAAATGTAAGCTTTATCGGTTCAGCAAAATTCATCGATGAACAATATACTGCAGGAGCGCTTGCAGGATTTGATACAGGTGAGTCTAAAGACGTTTACATGTTAACTACCGAAGTTAAATGGTAATCTACTAGTTTTTCTTTCTCTCCTTTTTCTCTGTCATTTACCCTGCGGGCACTTCGCCCGCGTTGGCGGGCATTGTGCCCCTTGCGGGTAAATCCAGCTTTCTTACGTTCTTATGCTACAATACTTTCACATCACTAACTAAAGAAATCCAAATATGATTCCTGTAAATTTAATCCTCACCATCGTAGGCTTGTTATTTCTCCTCATTGGGCTTGTCGCTTTATATGTATGGAGCAGTAAGAAAAATACAGTTCCAACAGAATCTCCCGCAACGATAGAGACGTTTGAATCTCTAAGTGCAACCATAAAAAACCGCTCATCAAGCAGTGCGGAACTTACCCATGCCGTGGATACGATACTAAGCCGTTTTGGGACGATTACAGCTCATACCATTAGTGCCTATAAGCATCTACTGGAAGCCCTGTGCACCCATCCAAAAACCGATTCGAAGCTGATACTGCGGTTTGAAAAAACACTGCGAACCTCTAACCCGACCTACGCACATGAGATCGAGCAATCGCTTGCACTGGGATTGGCATCGAGGGGATAATTAGCGGATTTTATAAGCGATAGGGACGCTGATACGGACACTTTTAGAGGGTTTGGGGAATTCGCTTGCCGAACTTTCGATGAGGGCGCGCGCCGCTTCATCGAGGAGTTCAAACTCTGAGCTTTTAGTGATCGTAATTTGACTCACACTTCGATCCGTTCCCAACGTAAATGTGACGGTGGTTTCCCCCTGCTGTTTTAGACGCAGGGCATTTTTCGGATATTTAAGCCGTTCGGCTAAAATGGATCGGATACGCCCGAGATTCTCTTCCTCGTAATTTTCCTGCACTTTTGGCGGCGGCGGAGGTGGCGCTTTTGGGGCGGCAACCGGTAGTGTTTCAGGTGCTTTGGTCACAATCGGAACTGTAGCTGTAACAACAGGTTGAGCACTCGGAGTGATAGGTTTACTCTGTGTGAGTATACGCGGCGTAGGAGGGGTTGTCACATGAGGCTCTATAGCTTTGGGTATCGGAGTCGGTTTGATCGCTTTTGGGATAGGTTGCGGCCGTTGGATAGGCATAGATGGAGTTGATATCTCCGGTTCGGGTGATGGGATTAAAAGTTTGAGTTTAATCTTTTCAGGAGGGATCGGCATGGTTTTATGAAGCACGCTCAAAGCTCCGAATGTCAGAGCAAAGAGGGTTGCGTGGATCCCTACTGAGATCGCAAAAGGGTTAGGTGTGCGCACGTGTTCCAAAGGGCTTAGAGTTTATTGATCTCTACTTTTGATGATTTGCGAAGGGCATCCGTTGTTTTGTTCATGTGTGCTTTGAATTTTTCCAATTTGATAAATTGGGTAATCTCTCTTTTTGCCGCTTCAAACGGGACGGTTTTATCCCCTTGTTTCATTTTGTCTTTGTTCGCATCGTAAAACGTTTGCGCCTCTTTGTCGCTCACGGTGATTTTAGCCATTTGCTGTTTCATCCACATATCAACCGCTAAATCATTTTTGAGAGCCGCGTATTGCGCTTTGAAAGCAGGGGTGTTTTGGATACCGCTTTTAGCTACTTGGGCTTTGATGAGCTCCTGATTAACGAGCTGTTCAACCACTTGACCTTTCATTTTGGCATCGAGCTTATCAAAACTCATTCCCCCCATCGCTTTGCTAACGAACGTGTTAGCATCGTTTGTGGTGATCGCTTTGCCGTTGACGGTTGCAAGAGTAGCAGGGGCGGCGTACATAGAGGCACTTAATACAAGAGAAGCAAGAGCAAGAGAGAGTTTCATAAAGTTCCTTTGGGAAATAATTAGGGATATTATAGTGAGGTTTGATTACGTAAATGTTAATAAGGGGGATAAAATAGTGTTGGTGGACCCTATCGGGATCGAACCGACGACCTCTTCGCTGCCAGCGAAGCGCTCTCCCAGCTGAGCTAAGGGCCCAAATAATGTTGGAGCGCCATTATACGATTAGGGCTCTTAAATGTCAATGAGGATGAAAATGGGAGATGGAGTAAAGTTTTATTCTCCTCATGTCGATATAGAGAGTATGAAAAAGTTAGCCCTAATTATGATGTTCGGTATAAGCGGTGTAGTGTTGAGTGCGGAGGAATTTACGATTCAAACGATCAGTGCCCAAAAAGAGGCTTCGATCACTCCAGCGTTTGAGAAAAAAGTGCAAAAAAGTGCCCTCCCGTCGGTAAAGAAAAAAGAGGGTGAATGTAATATCGTGACGGTTGGAAAATACCATTCGACGAAAGAAGCACGTCATGATCTCAAAAAAGCGAAAGCGATCAGTAAAGATGCTTTTGTCCGCACGGTAGAGCGTACTACACCGAAAGTGTGTGAAAGTAAAAGTGCAACCTCGAAAACGGCGATGAAAGATGTGAACAGTTCCGTTGTCGTTCCGAAAAAAGAGGAGGTTGTCGTTGTTACAGCAAAACATGAAGAGCCGAAAGCTGCAGAAGCAGTTCATGCAGCTCCTATAGCGGCGGTTGCGCCGGTAGCTCCAGCTGTTGTGGTTAGTGAAGCGAAAGCGGAGGTTCCGTGCAAAGCTCAGCCATGCGAGAAAGTCTCAAACAATGTTTATCTGTATGATCGTAATCTCGGACGTAAAAGCGATATTCATGAAGCTATCGAATTTTATAGACACTCTCCGTATCACTCATTCCGCCCTGTAGCAATGCAAAACAGCGGAAAGTGAGCCTTAGGGCTCTTTGTTTATTGCGCTGTAGAGACAATCCAAATCCAATTTATGCAACTTCTTTGCTTCCACGTGAAGCGCTTCGAGCAATTCGAGGGAATTCTCTCCGTTTGAAGGGTAACAAACCGCAGCGGATGGGATAGGCTCCGCAAACAGATCCTCAATCATTTTTTTAACAATGCCGCATCCGTATCGATCGGTGTAGGGCATAACGAAAAAGTAGTGGTGCTCGTTGTGGACGATCGAATCGGAAGTTCGTAACAAGCTAGGGAGATTCGTATCGATCAGCTCTTTGGATATTTTTGAAAAATCGCAAAAAAGAATCGTAAAACTTTCCGATCGGTTTTCATCCAGCCGATCCGATATCCCGATATTGAGATCGATTAACGATGCAAAATTATAAAAAGAAAATAATACTCCCGCCATTTTGACTCCTCAAAAAAAATGTAGAGTTAGTATAGCGTTAATTTACTCAAACTAATAATTCTTTAAAACGACTCGGAGTACACTTAACAGCAACGGTTATTATGATGTGATCGGAGTGGGAGTTTATTTGGTATGTCAATAATAAAGGTACTTGCTGTCGACGATCAGGAGTTTAATCTTGATTTGATCGAATTAGCGTTTATGGAGATCTCTGATGTCCAAATAACACGTGCGGAAAATGGGCAAGAAGCTCTTAATGCTCTCATGCATAATCCTGATTACAGTGTTATCCTTTTGGATCTGGCGATGCCGGTCATGAATGGATTTGAAACGTTAGAACATTTGAAAAAAGATCCGCTTTACGCTCAAATACCTGTTATTGTCGTAACTGCTAATGCTGAGGAGAAACATCGTGCCCTCAGGAGCGGGGCAAGCGATTTTTTAGCAAAACCGATCGATGTGGAAGAACTCAAACTCCGTACGTTCAATTACGCAAAGATTAAAGAGTATCAAGATAATCTCGGTGATATGAACCGTTTGCTTGAAGAGAAAGTGCAGCAGCGTACCTCTGCGCTTCAAGAAGCTTTGTCTCTGGCGAAAAAAACCGAGTACGAAATTTCAGCCAGATTGGGAAAAGCATCGGAGTACCGTGATTTAGAGACAGGGATGCATATCAAACGGATGAGTCACTACTCGGCGAAACTGGCTGAAATTCTCGGGCTTTCTGAGGATGAGGTGGAATTGATACTTTACGCCTCTCCTCTGCATGATATCGGAAAAGTAGCGATACCTGATCAGATATTGCTCAAGCCCGGACGTTTTACTCCTGAAGAGTTTGAAATCATGAAACTTCATGCAACACTGGGTGGTAAAATGTTAGAGAGTGACGGACACTATCCGGTGATCGAAGCAGGTCGGATCATTGCCCTTCAACACCATGAAAAAATAGACGGGACCGGTTATCCCAGAGGGTTGTCGGGAGAAGAGATACATATTTATGCCCGTATTGTCTCCATTGCCGATGTGTTTGATGCGCTGAGCTCGGAGAGGGTTTATAAAAAAGCATTTAGTATCGAGCAAACAGTAGAGATTATAAAAGAGGGTTCCGGTACCCATTTCGATACGAAATTGGTGGGTCTATTTGTGGAAAATTTGGAAGAGTTTTTAAAAATAAAAGAGGCATTTCCTGATGAAGAGGAGACCCCATCTATCATGAATCTGATCGATCAATTACAATAAAGGGACATAAACGTGCATATACTCATAGCTGAAGATGAAGATTTTAATCAGATGGTGCTAAGGGGGATGATCGAAATTCTCTATCCGAGTGTGACGATGGAGATCGTCTCTAATGGTGTCCAAGCGTTAGAGAAGCTTAAAAACGGAACGTATGATGTGCTCCTCTCTGATGTGGATATGCCTCTCATGAATGGGTATGAGCTTGTGAATGAAGTTAAAAAATTAGGCTTGGCGATTCCGATGATCTGTGTTACCGCCTTTGCTATTAGCGGAGATAAAGAGAAGCTTTTGATGCATGGATTTGAGCGCTATATCTCTAAGCCGATCGATATGGATGAGATGAAAGCAGTGCTTGACCCGTATTTGTCAGCCGAGGAGTGTTGATGTATAAGTCGGTTGATGTCTCTTCGCTTATTGCTATTTTCGGTTTAAATGAAGATCAGATGGCAAAGCGTGAGAAAGTGGGAACGTATATCCATTCGTTTTCAGCATTGGTGTATGATCGTATGTACAACCACTATCTCTTAAAGGATCCTACTTATCACAGTATCCTTTCCTCTGCGGATGTCCCGCGCCTCATTCGGATGCAGTCTGAATATTTGAGTTCACTGTTTATTCACCCTTTTGATGAGCGTCTTCTCGATCGTACGCGCCAAATTGGAGATATACATATTGCTATAGGACTTGAGGCGGCACATGTCTCTCGCGGGTTCAATATTCTTAATGAAATCATTGTGAGTTTGAGTGAAGTGAATACACAAATCCGCGAGGATATGGCAATCATTTTTAAAATGCTCCATATTTCGGAAACGGTGATGAATGAGAGTTATTTTGAACGCTATGCAAAATATCAAGATGAATTAAAAAAAGAGAACGAAATTCTTAATATCTTTGACAAATTGTATGCAGCTTTGACGATACATAAAATGAACCAAAAAAACGTAATGAATTATTATCAGAGCAGTCGCCATGAGGACGAAACGGCTCCTAAATTTCATACGGTAGAGAGCTGCCCTTTTAGTGCTTTAGTGGATGAACTCTCGGATAAAAAGTCTTTGCTTGAAGGGTTCGGAATTGATTTAGAGAGTGTACGTGCCCTACATCATGACTATCATGAAGCTGTCGAAGCATTAATTTCGCCTACTAAAAAAGAGGGCGATACAGTACAAAATATCATCCAGAGACTCGAAAAATCTTCAGCAGAATTGTATGCCGTTATTGATAAACCATTGGATGAAATATCGGCTACATCGTATTTGGGTGTCCACTCGGGGATTACTTTTTTGGAAGCGTGCACCCAATCAATTCATGATGGAGCCATCAACCGTGATACTGAAGAGATACTTGAAGGGGTGCAGGAAAAACTCCGATCACAATTAGAGCGGATCTTGGGCTGGTGTATTGATGAGCTTTATATAGGATTTCATGATTTTCCTAAAGAGATTCAATTTGATATTTATGAAAAAATTATTTTGAAAAATAAAAGAATGAATGTCGCAGTAGCTATTAAACCTGTTCCAAACAAAGTGTTCATGGTAGAGATCATCAAGATTTTACTTGAGATAATTCGTCAAAATACCCATAGCCGAGAGAGAGAATATGCGTTGATTCAGCTTGTTGACCAAGTAGAGAGAGCGAGCCAGTCCAAAGATATGTTTTTAGCTAACATGTCGCATGAACTTCGCACACCCCTCAATGCTATTATAGGTTTTTCCCAGATTTTGGGGATGAATCAGGCGCTTCCTCAAAACCTTAAACCCTACATCGATAAGATCGGAATCGCAGGGAATAATCTTCTTACGCTCGTTAATACGATTCTCGATTTTGCAAAACTTGAAGCGGGGAAACTGACCTTTAAACCCGATGTGATTATTGTTTCAGGGATGTTACGTGATGTGGCTTCTATTATCGAACCGATGGCATTGAAAAAATCAATCCATTTTCACTATTCGGAAATGATCTCTTTAGGGCTTTATCTTGATCGGCAGTTGATTCATCAGGTGCTTTTGAATCTTCTCAGCAATGCGATCAAATTTACCCCAGAGGGGGGTGATATACGTATGTCCGTTGAGTTCGACGAAGAAAAAAGGGTATATCGATTCGGGGTGTGCGATACCGGTATCGGAATTGAGGCGAAAGATATTGCAACGCTGTTTGATCCTTTTACCCAAGTGGAAAATCCATTTCAAAAAAGCTCAAAAGGGACAGGCTTGGGATTGGCAATCTCCAAGCGAATTATTGAAGATTTACACGGGGGAAGTTTGTGGGTAGAAAGCGAACCGGGTAAAGGGGCGTGTTTTTACTTTACTATCCCAGTGTCTCAAACCCAAAACACCATAGAACGTTATGTCTCACCCAATGAAAAAGCCAAGAGAATGCTGATTGTTGAGGATGCACCGGAATATCAAAAAATGCTGATCGATCGTTTGAGCGAATATTATCATTTGGTGGTGACGAATTCTGTCAATAAAGCCAAAGAGCTTTTAGAAGAGGAAAAGTTTGATTTTATTGTTCTTGATTTCTTTTTAGTGGATGGAATCAGCTCAGAAGTGTTACAGTTTATGGAACATAACCAGATCCAAATTCCGGTTATTATTATTTCTGCGGAAGATGATAGTAAATTGATTGCCCATCTCCCCGACACCGAGAGTGTTGAGGGGATCTTCAATAAAGCGCATATTCAAGAGATTTGCGACTATTTAACCAAGCGAATTGGATAAGGAGAAAGCATATGACAGATGAGATAAAAAGTCTCCCCCCTCTACCGGCATCTATTGTGAAGATTCAAGAACTATGTATGAGTAACGATACAGATATTAATGAGCTTTCAAAAGTGATCGAAAGTGACCCGATGTTAAGTGCCAATATTTTAAAATCGGTGAATTCTCCGCTCTACGGTATGAGCAAAGAGATATCCTCCATCCCGCAAGCAGTCATGTTGTTTGGTATTTCGATGATTCGGGGATTTGCAGCGGCGAATGCGATTAAGAAAGCAATGGTGATCGATCTGAGCCCTTATGGTAAAACGATTGATGATCTGAGTCATCTCTCGACACAGCAAAGTGCTTTGGTGCGGGAGTGGTATCGCAATGTCGATAAAACCATGCTGCCGCTCTTGCAAAGCGGTGCTTTTTTGATGGAGTTGGGAAAACTTCCCGCGTCTCTCAAAGTGATCGCTTCGGGTGAATTTGAAAAGTTTGCTGCCGAGATGTTAGGCGAAAAACCGATTGTTGAGATAGAAAGATGTTATTTAGGGCTTAGCAGTTATGAGATTGCGGCAATGATGTTTGAGCATTGGAATTTTGAGTCGGCATTGACAAATGCTCTCAGAGAGATAAGCGACCCCTCAACTAAAAATGCATATGCACAGGTACTGAACGTGGTAAGCAAAGCCCTCAATTTGAGAGATCCGTTAGGTGAAAAAGCGTTGAATGAAGCACGTGAAGCAATCGAAACGTTTGGGTTAAACCGTAATGCTTTTAATGAAGCGGTCGATACAATAAAAGCTAAATTATAAAAGAGGGTCACGCTGATTCACAAGAGAGTAAAATGAGCTTACACCAAAAAAGATGGAACCATACTAAAGGGTTTTATGTTGGACTGTTTATGGTGTTGGCATCCCTTTTTATAGGAATTGACGGTTTTTTCAATTACCGTCACTTAAACAGTTTTATCCTCAGTGAGGAGAGTGAAGCAGAATCTGATTTTTCTCGTCATGCACAGGCCCTTCAAGAGATATCAGATCTCATCTACACGACCGTCATCAACACGGATGAGGTGCGCGAACTTTACAAAGACGCCTTTAAAAATATCAAAAAGCGTGATGAGATTCGTCATCGGCTGTGGGAAGTGCTAAAAGATGATTATGAGATTATCCACCGTTTTCGGATACAGCAGCTCCATTTTCAGCTCCCCAATAATGAGAGCTTTTTACGTTTTCATAAACCTGAGCAATACGGAGACAGTCTAGTCGGAATTCGACCGACGATCGAGTATGTCAACCGTACGCATAAGCCGATTAGCGGTTTTGAAGAAGGGCGTATTTTTAATGGATTTAGGTATGTTTATCCGCTGTTCGACCACCAAAATAGCTATATCGGAAGTGTTGAAATATCGAGTTCAGCACTCTCATATAAAGAGGCGTATGAGCTTGATAAAAAGCAAGAACTCGATATTGTCATGCGTGCTGATGTAGTGGAAGAGAAGGTATTCAAATCGCAGCAAAGCAACTATATCCCCTATAGACTCAATCCTGATTTTAGGGTGGAACGCAGTATCGACTTGTATGACCGCCAAAAACGGACATTTCACGAGCATAACGGATGTTTAGACTATTTTGGGAATCGATCGGATGTCATTAAAAAGATGGGGCGTATGGAGAAGTTTTCAGTATACGGAATCTATCACGGACGGTATGTTCTTGCTACCTTTTTGCCTCTAAATAATGTTATTACAAATGAAAAAGTGGCTTATGGGATTATTTTTAGGGAGAGTGAATATCTGGCCAATACGTTTCGGGGGTTTATTTTCGAAGCAATTTTAGCACTCTTGGCAGCCTTTATCCTTACTCTCGTCTATTATTTTGTTCAGCTACGTCTTCGTGCAAGAGAGGAGCTCGAAGAGGCTCTGGTGATGGCACAAGAGGCATCCAGAGCTAAAGATTCGTTTCTCTCCAGTATGAGCCATGAACTCCGTACCCCTCTCAATGCGATTATAGGATTTTCACAGATTCTAATGGCTAAACCCGATACCCCCGAAACGATTAAAGGATTTATCGAAAAGATACATCTTTCAGGAAAAAATCTCTTAACACTCGTGAATACGATTCTCGATTTTTCGAAAATCGAGTCGGGAAAGATGGATGTTGTTATTTCACCTTTTGATATGCAAGATCTGATTGATGAGGTGAAGATTTTAGTTGAGCCGATGGCTAATAAAAATGGGATTACACTTGATCTTGATGTTGCAGAATCTCTCAATATTGAGGCGGATCGACAGCTTATAAAACAGGTATTGGTGAATCTTATAAGCAATGGCATTAAGTTCTCGCCAAAATCTTCTTCAATAGTGTTAGAATACAGCGAGGATGACAAATTTAATATCTTTGCAATACACGATCAGGGGGCAGGAATACCCCAAAAAGATATCGCAACCCTCTTTGACCCTTTTACCCAAATACGGGAACACCAAAATGAATCGATTAAAGGGACGGGATTAGGGCTAGCCATCGTTAAAAGAATTATAGAACTGCATCATGGAAAGATTTGGGTTGAGAGTATTCAGGGGCAAGGGAGTTCTTTTTACATCGGATTGCCGAAAAATGGTTTAGGTTCAGAAATAAAATCAAAGGAGATTGAGGATGAGAAGCCAACAAATTCGATGGAGTGAGACATCAGGATGGAGTGGATATAACGCAATAGAGAGTTTATCCAGCAACTTGGTCTTGGTTTTTATTGATCATTCTAAATCTCTAAGTGATGAATGGTTTGAGGAGTTGCGCTCACTCTTTCCTAACGCTGTTATAGCAGGTGTGAGTACGGCAGGAAATGTTTTGGATACTCTCATCACTGATCAGGATGCGGTTGCGACAGCGATCACTTTCGATCGCTCGTTGGTGCGCTGCGTATCCGGCATAGTCAAGGATTACGTTGATATTGAAACGTTAGGATCTGATTTGGGAAGAAAACTAATGGATGACTCGTTGCGCCATGTTTTAATCTTATCCGATGGACTGAGTGTGAATGGGAGTGGATTAGCCAGAGGGTTTTCAGAGGTTTTACCGGATGGAGTCACTATAACCGGCGGTTTGGCAGGAGATGGAACCCGTTTTGGGACGACCTATGTTATTGCCGATGCTCCGGCGCAAACAGGTATGGTTGCCGCTATCGGTTTTTATGGGGATACATTGCGTGCCAAAAGCGGTTGTTTTGCAGGGTGGGATGAATTCGGGCCTGAGCGTGTCATCACACAATCAAACGCCAATGTGCTTTATACGATTGATGATAAGCCGGCATTGGAACTGTATAAAAGCTATTTAGGAGAGTTTGCCGTAGACTTGCCGGGAAGCGGTTTGCGTTTCCCGATAAGTGTTCGCAAGAATACTGAGTCCACCCCTTTGATTCGTACCCTTTTGGCGGTAGATGAAGAGACGCAAAGTCTCACTTTTGCGGGGGATGTTCCCCAGGGGCATTTATGTCGCCTTCTTAAAACAAATATGGATCTTTTGATCGAACATGCCGGATTAGCGGCTGAATCCTCAAAAATTGATCAGAATGATGAGTTTTTGGTGATTGCCGTCAGTTGTGTCGGGCGACGGCTGGTTTTGGGACAACTTTGCGAAGAAGAGCTCGAAATCATCCGAGAAACATTAGGGGATAAGGCAATCATTACAGGGTTTTATTCGTACGGTGAATTGTCTGAAAAAGGGGAGAGCCGTTGTACGCTTCATAACCAAACCATGACCCTTGTTAGTATCTATGAATAGGGATTGAATGTGGGTGATAAAACGTATCATCGGCTCTTGACGCGTCAAATGAGACGATTCCTAAAGCCGGAGTTGATTGAAGAGTTAACACCGTTTTTGGAGAGTATTAGCGCCTATTATGAAGATGTTGAAAAAGAGAGACGATTGCTGGAGCAGACTTTGGATGTCAGTTCTAAAGAGCTTCAAGAAGCAAATCGTTCTTTGCTCGAACAAAACAAAGAGTTACGTGCTCAAGAGGAGTTGCGTACCTCCCGTGATGAAGCGATCATTGCCATGAATCAAGCCCAAGAAGCCAACCGTGCTAAAGATGCTTTTTTATCCAGCATGAGCCATGAGTTGCGGACACCGCTTAACGCTATCATCGGATTTTCTCAAATTTTGATGGCGAAAAACGATACCCCTGAATCGGTGCGGATGTTTGTCGATAAAATTAATTTATCGGGGAAAAATCTCCTTTCGCTCGTAAATACTATTCTCGATTTTTCTAAAATAGAAGCTGGAAAGATGGAAGTGCATAAAACCCACTTTCAAATGAATGAGTTAATGGACGAAGTTAACGTATTGACAGAGCCGATGGCGGATAAAAAAGGTTTGAAATGTATCGTAGTGTTGGAGAGTGCTGTAGATGTCTATGCTGATCGTCAGCTGATTAAACAAGTCATGATCAATCTTATAACCAACGCGATCAAATTCTCCCCCGATGGAGAGAGTATTACATTTGAACACCGTCATGAAGAAGATAGAGAACTGTTTACCCTTTGTGATCATGGACACGGCATCCCAAAAGAAAAAATAGAAACCCTTTTTGACCCTTTTACACAGATACGAGAACACCAAAATGAATCGATTAAAGGGACAGGATTAGGGTTGGCAATCGTTAAAAAAGTTATTGAATTGCATGATGGGCAGATATGGGTTGAGAGTACCGTTGGGGAGGGGAGCTGCTTTAGCTTTTTCCTCCCATTAGAGCGGTAGATCGAAAAAGTACGCTAATCCGTAATAGATGCTATAGAGTCCGTAAATGAGGATGGCGAGTGCCGCGATACGGTTCATCGTCTGGCGAAAGGCGATTTCTTTGAAAAAACTCACTGATTGACCGAGGGCGAGGAGTGTTGGAACGGTAGCGAGGCCAAACGCCGCCATTATCAATCCTCCGTCAAGGATAGAAGCCGAAGCGGCAGCTTTGGCGGCAAAGAAAAAGACAAATCCGCAGGGAAAAAAGCCATTCATCACCCCAAGGGCGAAGAAACTGCCGATAGTTTTACTTTTAATGAGGCGAGAAAAAAGGGCTTTAAAGAGTGAATTGCTCGAAAATCCCCTTTCCAAGAGATGAATCAGTTTAGAGAGACCGAACATTCCCAGTGCCGTGATAATCATCACGATTCCCGCAAAGATAAACAACGCCCCGTGCATCTCCATACTTAGACTCACCAGTGCGCCGATACCGCCGAAAATCATCCCGAGGATAACATAAGAGCTGACCCGTCCGATATTGTACGCACCGTGGCGGATCAATTGTGCGGTTTTAGACATGGAGTGATCAATTTTTGTGGAGCTATAGGCGACGATAAATCCGCCGCACATCCCGATGCAGTGACCGAAACTTCCTGCAAATGCAATTGAGATGATGAGCCACCATTCGATACCGTGCATAAAACTACCTTTTAAAAAATATCAATATTTTAAATAATTTGTGTTACAAGAGTGTTAAGACTTAACACAAATTTAACAGTTCTATGAAACAATAGCATGAAATTATTTAAAGGATTCGTGAATGAAAAAAGTTCTCCTCTCTCTTGTTGCTTTGGTAGCTGTGTCAAGTGCCGATCAGTTGGTCAATCTTAAAATCGATGGGATGATGTGTCCTGCATGTGTCAAAAATGTCAAAGGTTCTTTAAACGATGTTAAAGGGGTTAAGGAATCAACTGTTTATCTCAAAGAGGGTAAAGCGGAAGTAAAAGTCTCAGATGGCACAAAGCCTGATGCAATGTGCGACGCAGTGAAAAAAGCGGGTTACGGCTGTTCAGTTACAAAATAACTAAAAAAGTGATATACTAATCCAAAATAATTTTGGAGGCAGTATGACATTACAGGAGTCTTTTACAACGTGTATTAAAAAATATGCGGACTTTAGCGGACGTGCACCACGCTCTGAATATTGGTGGTTTATCCTAGCTCAGTTTTTGCTCGGATTTGTAGCCGGGTTTGTGTTAGGTTTTATCGGCGGGATAATGGGGATGGGTACCAGTCTCGCCGATATAGGTTCTGTTGTTTTAATGCTTGGGCTATTTCTTCCCGCTCTTGGTGTCGCGATTCGACGTCTACACGATACCGGTAAAAGCGGCTGGTGGTATCTTTTGGTATTTATCCCGATTATCGGATGGTTGGTTTTGTTATATTGGTTTGTGCAACCTTCTACCGAAGGGACAAACGAATATGGGGAAGCTCCGGTTCTCTAAATCATATACTTCTGCGCATCGTGACGGCTTAGGTCGCTCACGGTGGTTAGTTTTTCTTCGCCAAACAATAGTGTTTGTTCCCCTTTAAAATCCTGCTTGCAATACGCTAACATGAGTTTTGCCGCTAACACCTTATCGTTATTGCTTGCATTTTGCGAGATGAGGCAATGAGGGCCGAAAAGTTCGGTGGTGATGTGGATAAATTTAGGGTTCACAATCGCTTCTAAAATATCGTTGTCTTCGGCATTGCGTCCGATGATAAACTTTGCCCCCTCAGGTAAGCGTAGTTGGCGGCCGTATTTGAGAGTTGGGATATCCTCTACCGTGAAAGTATCGTGAGCGATAAAATCCCGTATTTTGTTGGAGAACTTCTCATCGGTGAGGAGACACCCTCCGCCCGGTGCTTCGTAGTCTTTGAGTCCGAATTGTTCTGCGAGCTCCATTTGACGCTCACGGTTTCTTCCGACAATATTTTCGAGCTTTTCACGATCCACCCATCCCTGCGTTTCAGGGATAGTAGGAGAGAGGGCTTTGGCCGACAGCGGACGAAGTAAAAGCCCCTCGCAGTTGCTTAGATCAAGTACTTTTTGGAGTGATTCACTGTTTTGGCTCATCGGGCGTTGACCGAGAACTTCACCGCTGATAAGAAAGCTCGCTCCCCACTCGTGCATCACCCGTTTTGCCACTTCAAACATTTTTGCATGGCAGTCGATGCAAGGGTTGAAATTTTTACCGTAGCCGTATTTCGGGGTAAACAGAACCTCTTTGATGTATTCGTCTCGGATATCGACACTGCGAAACTCTGCACCTACCTGCTCGCACATATTTTTCATATGCGCCAAACGGTCTTTGGTCGATCCAAATCCGGTGTTGATGTTGCAGGCGATCACTTCGATCCCTTGATCGATGATGAGTTTTGCCGCAATGGTAGAATCGAGACCGCCGCTGAAGAGGGCTATGGCTTTCATGGATATTTCCTAAAATATGATTGTCATTCCCGCGAAGGCGGGAATCCAGCTAGACTCCCGTCTTCACGGGAGTGACGAGAAAATTAGCTGAGAGGCACCAATTCGCCTCGCTTGAGGCGTTCAATCTTATCTCGAAACTGACGAATCAAGTACGATTTTTGATCGAATGATACCGTATTTTGGGTTGTCACTTTTTTGAGTTCACGATTATAATGTGCACTCAAGAAAGTGATAAGCTCGGAGCGCAGCCCCTCATCCCCTTCAAATGTCCGAATTCGATCATCCATCATTAGGGCACTGAGTCGGGGGTCATCATGACGTCCTTGAAGTGCCGATTCAAACTCGCTTCCATGGTATTGCAAGAGGCTTCCATCGATAAAATCGAGGAGCGAATCAGCGATATGGGGACGCTCAAGGAGGGTTTTGATAAAGCTCAGCTCCCAAATATCGTGATGGGAAAAATTGATCGGTTGTACAGCAGCGGTTTTGTTAGTCCGTCCCACTTGGATCAGTGAGGGTGAAATGCCCAGTTTCGAAGCGATAAAAGGGCGATACTCCTCTTGGAGCAGAGGAGATAGGGTTTTGAGAAATGCAATGTTCTCATGCAGTGCTGTCTCTTTGGCTTTTGGGTCTTGGAGATCATAGGCGCTAATCATCTCAGAGATGACAAACTCGATAAACGGGATCGGGCGGCGCAGAAGGGCATTTAACTGCTCGATCTGACCACTTTTAATCATATCGGCTGGGTCAAGTCCCCCTTCAAACAAAACAACTCCCCCGTCAAATCCGCTAGAACTTAGGAGTTTGGACGCTTTGAACGCGGCGGCACGTCCTGCTTTGTCCCCGTCGTACGCCAAAAATATTTTCGGTTCCCCTTTGCGCAGGAGTGGTAGATGCTCGGCAGTGAGCGCCGTTCCCAACGTTGCTACGGCGTGAGTGAATCCCGCCTGATGGAGCATGACGACATCGAGATACCCCTCGGTGACGATAATCTCACGGCGGCGGTAGATCGCTTCACGGGCGAGGTGGTAGGCGTAAAGGAGGCGCGATTTGTTAAAAATGGCACTTTGGGAGGAGTTGACGTATTTGGCTTGATGCCCCGTGATCGTCCGTCCGCCGAAACCGACGATGGCACCACTGGTGGAGTGGATCGGAAAGGTGATCCGTTCGATAAAACGGGCAAATAGCCGACCATCATCACCTCGTCCGATGGCACCTTGCTCGATTGCTTCGGGGGTAGATAATTTACGTTGCTCCAAAAATCGTAGTGTCTCAGGAGAGGTTGGGGCATACCCGATACCGAAACGCTCGATACTGGAAGCGTAGATTCCCCGCTCATGGAGGTAATCCATCGCCGTCTTATTCTGCTCCAAAAGCTTTTGGTACCAGTCGTTGAGAGTTTCGAGAAGGTTGGAACGTTTTTTTTGTTTGGTATCGTCGGTATAGTGGAGGGTAAAATTGTTCGATGCAGCGAGTTTTTCAATCGCTTCGGGGTAGTTGAGCTTTTCATACTCCATGACGAATTTGATGCTGTCGCCATGTGCTCCGCATCCAAAGCAGTGGTAGCTTTGGCGTGCGGGGTTGACAACGAAGCTGGGAGATTTCTCATCGTGAAACGGGCAGGGGGCTTTGAAGCTGCTTCCGGCACGCTTGAGCTCGATATACGAGCCGACGATATCGACAATATCAAGTCGGGCTTTGAGCGCCTCGATGGAGTCTTGGGTAATCATAAGGATATTTTAGCGAAAAAGAGTTGAGTAAAATGAGCGCGGAAAATTTAATTGGTCTTAAATTGTCCCAATTGAGTATTCAGTGCATCGGCTGATGTGGCGATCGTTTGTACGATATCGGAGAGCTCCTGCATGGACAGATCGTTACTGGTTGTAATCGATTCTAGTTCTTCCATTTTCGAATGCATCGAGACACTGTGCTCTGCGATGGCATGAGAATTAGCAACACTTTGCTGTGTGAGCGTATTGGTGTGCTCCATAGCATCAACTGATTTGTTAATGTCTTGATCTACTTGTTCGGAGATAGCGGTTACATTTTTCATCGCATCGGTATTGTGGCGCATTTGATCGGTGGCATCAGAGATACTTTGGACAATAATATTGATGGTTGCATTGATCTCGGTGAGACTGTGCTGTGTTTTTTCCGCTAATTTTCGGACTTCGTCCGCAACAACGGCAAACCCTCGTCCATGCTCTCCGGCACGGGCTGCTTCGATAGCGGCATTGAGGGCTAGAAGATTGGTCTGATCGGCAATATCGCCGATAACAGAGAGGATTTGTTTCACTTGAGAAGCTTCGGTATTGAGCTGATCGAGTTTATTTCCAAGTTCCGCTTCGAGCTGTGTGCTATGAGAGATAGTATCGAGAAGGTTGGAGAGCTCTTTTTTGCCGTGATGCAATTGACTAAGAGCACGGTTCATGGTGTCAAGGGTAACGGTAAAGTTTTGAACCCCCTCATCCACGATGATTTGGATAGAGCGTGCTTGTTCAGAGGTTGCATGGGTTATTTTATGGCTTTCATGAACCCGCTGTTTGATTTGTTTGTTAATACTATCGAGCTGGCGTGCTGTGTTGAGGTTGGCGCTTGATATCTCTTTGGAATGAGAAACCGAGTGTTCTATTTCGGCTACAAAACGGTTAAGAGTGCTCATCATGACCCCTGTTTCATCACGGGTAAAGCCGCAAAAGGATTTCGTGAGATTAAAAAGATCGGTTTTGAGATTATCGGTCAGATTTTTGAGTGGACGGGTCACTTGGGCCACGAGGAGGGTAATATTGAGTGCCGAAATCGCTATCCCTATTAGAGCAACCGTTATGTTTTTGGTGAGTAACGTAGATATATCGAGATTTTTGACCGAATAAAACAAAATCGTATTGAGCAAAACGAGTAAAACAATGTTTCCTATAATGGTGGTAAAAATGGCTAATACCATTTTCTTCCCAAAAGAGATAAACGGGTATCGCTCACTCAGAGGGACCGAGGTAACCCACTCTTCGAGTCGGATGACAAACAAAATAAAAACAGGGATGATAAAGAGCAGTAATAATGGGAGAACAGCAAATTCTGCAAGCCCAAAGCGCTCTATTGAAATAAATGATTTTCCTGAGAGAACAACGGCTGGTCCCAGTGAGTTGTAAAGGAGCTGGCCGATTAAAAACCAGTAGGGCAATTTAGAAATTACTTTTGCGGCTTCTTCATGATTGCTATTATCTCCCATGAGGTGTTCTATTTTAAGCAATGTGTGACTAAATCCAAACAACATAATTGATGTGGCAATGATCATGTAAAGCGCCATCGGGATGGAAAAAAGTATCGATATTAGCTCATCAATGGAGAAAAGATGGGAAAATGCGAGCAAAAATACCCACACAATTGGAGGGATCATCATTCCGATAAAAATTAACCACATTAGAACTTTGCGAGGGGACATTTTAATACTCCATAAAAGCGTCATAAACAATCATAACCAAGGGTATGCTAAAAAGTACCTTATAGAGGAAAAATTTTGCTATAATGCGAGCTCGAAAAATTTTAAATAGAAAGTGGGTGATGTG
>CAZKJU010000017.1:11272-13148 GCA_964553185.1 uncultured Sulfuricurvum sp. | reverse complement strand
CTTGGGTAATCATAAAGCTATTTTAGCAAAAGGGAGTTATGTTTATGCTATAATTCCCATTCGAAAATTTTAAATAGAAAGTGGGTGATGTGAATGCCTGGTATTATCTTACGCCAAGATGATAATTTTGATGCAGCTTACCGCCGTTTCAAGAAACAAACAGATCGTAATCTGATTGTTACTGAAGCTCGTGCTCGCCGTAACCACGTTACAGAGACCGAAAAGCGTAAACAATTCAAAATCAGCGCTCGCAAAAAGATGTTGAAACGTCTTTATATGATGAGACGTTACGAATCACGCCTGTAATTTCAAGCGCTTCGGCGCTTGAATTACCTCTCTCAATCCCTCCAATTTTTTCCTCTGTAACAAAACCTTTACTAACCCTATGATAAACTTCGTGTAAATATTTCTGCACAAGGCTATTCTATGCTTTTTAGCGCACCTCTCAAAACCAATTCCAAAAAAATCATGTTGTTGGGTTCAGGCGAACTCGGTAAAGAAGTTGCTATCGAGGCACAGCGTTTAGGGATTGAAGTCGTTGCGGTAGATCGTTATGCACACGCTCCTGCTCACCTTGTCGCTAACCGCTCGCATGTTGTCAATATGCAAGACCGTGAAGCGGTTCTTAAAATCATCCGAAAAGAGAAACCCGACTACATTCTCCCTGAGATTGAAGCGATCAGTATCGATGCATTGTTTGCGGCAGAAGCAGAAGGATTTTGTGTTATCCCGAATGCCGAAGCAGTCAATAAAACGATGAACCGTAAAAACATCCGACGTTTTGCTGCGGAGGAGTTAGGGCTTAAAACAAGCCGTTATCACTTTGTGAGTACGTACGAAGATATGTGTGCTGCGGCTGAAGATGTCGGATTTCCGTGTGTTATTAAACCGGTGATGAGCTCTTCGGGGCATGGACAAAGTATCGCTCACAGCCCGTTTGATTTGGAAAACTCATGGGAAATCGCCAAAGAAGCACGCGGGGATGCGAGTGAGCTGATCGTTGAGGAGTTTATTCGTTTTGATTACGAGATCACTTTACTTACTGCTCGTAACGGGAATGAGACGGTATTTTGTGAGCCGATCGGACACATCCAAAAAGACGGAGACTATATCTTCAGCTGGCAGCCGATGGAGATGTCTAAAAAGGCACTCAAACGTTCTCAGAAAATTGCCAAAGCAATTACCGACGGTTTGGGCGGAAAAGGGCTGTTCGGTGTTGAACTGTTTGTGGCAGGGGATGAGGTCTATTTCAGCGAAGTGAGCCCGCGCCCGCATGATACAGGGATGGTAACACTTATCACCCAAAGTCAAAGCGAATTTGCCCTCCATGTCCGTGCGGTGCTTGGATTACCTCTTGGATTTACGTTTTACGGTGACGGTGCAAGCGCGGCGTTCAAATCAACCGTCGAGTCACACGAACCGGTGATCGATGTCGCCGATGAGCTGTTTGATGATAACAGTTATGTGCGTGTATTTGGAAAACCCGAAGCGCATGTCGGACGACGTATGGCGGTAGTGCTGGTGTTTGATAAAGTGAATAAAGCGATGAAGAAAGCGAAGAAGTTGATTAAAAAAATCAAAGACGCATAGCCTCGTCATTCCCGCGAAGGCGGGAACCCAGCTATAAATTAAGATGGATCCCCGGGTCAAGCCCGAGGATGACGGAGAAAAATGAAAATCGTAATTTTAGATGCGCTAACCTATGGTGATACATCGTTAGCGGGGTTTGATACCCTTGGCGATGTTGTCGTCTATCAAACGACATCTGCCGATGAAACGAGTGAGCGGGTTAAAGATGCCGAGGTGATCGTCACGAACAAAGTCGTGATCAATGATGCGGTGATGGAAGCAGCATCATCGCTCAAACTGATCTGTG
>CAZKJU010000017.1:0-11262 GCA_964553185.1 uncultured Sulfuricurvum sp. | reverse complement strand
GACAGGAACCAACAATATCGATCATGAGGCGGCGGCACGTCGTGGTATAACCGTCAAAAATGTGGCAGGGTACTCGACCGATGCGGTGGTACAGCATACGTTTTCAATGCTCTTTTATCTGATGGGGCACAGCCGTTATTATGATAAATACGTTAAAAACGGCTCGTGGCAACGTGAAGCGGTGTTTGCCCACATTGGCCCCTCCTTTAGCGAACTGCATGGGAAAATGTGGGGGATTATCGGCTTGGGCGAGATTGGGCGTGGTGTTGCGAATGTAGCAAAAGCGTTCGGGGCTAACGTCTGTTATTACTCCACCTCCGGGAAAAATGAGAATACTGAGTATGAAAAAACGACCCTTTCCCGTTTGATCGAAAACAGCGATATCATCTCGATTCATGCACCGCTTAATCCCTCGACGGAGAATCTGATCTCCCACTCTGAATTACTCCAGATGAAAGACGGAGCGGTATTGCTCAATCTTGGGCGCGGCGGAATCGTCGATGAAGATGCTTTGTCAGTGATTATCGATGTTAAACCGATCTTTGTGGGTTTGGACGTGTTAGCGAAAGAGCCAATGAAAACACCTCATCCCCTTTTGGCAGTAAAACACCCTGAACGCCTCTATATCACTCCCCATATCGCATGGACATCCCGCGAAGCACGCGAGCGTCTCATCGCGGCAACCATCGAGAATATTCGCGGTAGTTGATACCGCATTCTCTCATTCTTTCCTCTTTTTCAGCACTTTTTTAACTATTATGAGCCTATACTATAAGATAAGCCTATAAAAAGAGGATCTGTGAAGCGAAAAAGCGATATTAAACGGTTTGGTTCGTTTGTTAAACAAGTAGTGATGCTTTCAGCATTATTTGGGATATTGCTATTTTTTGTCTACTGGATTGTTGTGAGTCAAAGTAACCGTAATCCGATTAAAGAACAAAGCAAACAGACCGGGCGGATGATTTTTTCGATGTTCTATACTGCGATGCAAAACGGATGGGGACAAAATGAGATTGATGCTATGACCTACCGCATCAATCAGGATAATAAAAATCTCCAAGTCAAATTGTATCGAGGGCCATTGGTTGATGCTCTTTATGGTAAAAGGGAAGGTCAAGGGTTTTTTACGATGATTCATCAAGATGAGATGGAACTGGTTGATAACGGAACGGTACGATACCACTACGCGATTAAATTCGAAAAAGCGTGTTTACAATGTCATACCAACGCCAATGTGGGTGATCCTGCGGGGATGTTGGAACTCACCTTTCCAATGGGAGAGTTTTGGGTTAGCAGTACCTATGTCTTTAAAATTATTGTTGCGATATTTATCGTGACCCTTTTTTCCATATCCACTGTTTTGTATATTATGTTAAAACGAGAATTTATTACTCCTCTCGATGATTTTGTGACTCAGGTTGACATGATTCATGATCTTCGAAAAGAGATAGTGGTCAATACCTCGATAGCGGAACTCGATCATCTCAAAAATGTCTTTAATAAAATCCGTGTGCAGCTGGCGGATTCGTTTGATTCGATCAAACAATCGGCAGAAGTGGATGAATTGACAGGGGTATTCAATCGTCTAAAACTCAATCAGATTTTGGCTCAATATGGACAGAGCAAATTAGTTGCATCGATCATTTTGTTTGATTTGGACAAATTCAAACCGATTAACGATACGTATGGACATGATATAGGAGACGAAGTCCTAAAGCGTTTTGCCTCGGTAATCCGTGAAAATCTAAAAGGGCGTGATTATGTCTTTAGATTGGGTGGAGATGAATTTATGGCGTTGTTGCCGCATACTGATGCTGAAGATGCACAATTGATAGCAATACAAATTGAAAAAGAGTTAAACGCGACTCCTCTGATGACTGATTTAGGGATGATCGTGGTTAAATGCAGTTATGGGATTGCATACAGTGAGGATGTGACCCATACCTTTGATATGCTGTTTCGACATGCGGATCAAGCGATGTACATCGATAAAAACGAGAAACATAGTGCCCGATGATGGATTAAAAAAGATGGAGCAGTGTCGGTAATAAGAAAGCAATCCCTAAAAATACGACAGACGTTGTAAATACCTCCACCGTTACGGTACGAGGAGAACAGTTATAGAGGGATGCGAGATTGACGTTTGCGACTGCGAGCGGGACGATCAGCTCTAAAAATAAAATTCCTTTCACCGTAGCATCCATCTCCACTATCCCTAGTACGATAAATGCGATCACAGGTATTAGGATAAATTTAGTCCCGTTGACCCATGATGTGAGCCGTAAATTGATCTCTCCTAGTTTAATGCCGTAGAGATAAATCCCGAACAGTACCAACTGCATCGTCATCGAGGCATACGCCCCCATCATCAGGGTTTTATCGATTGCAGGGCTGGGAACATAGCCGATGAGGTTGAGGGCTATGGCGACCATTGCAGCCCAAAGGACGGGGAGTTTGAGGATATTCATGAGTGAATCACGGACACTAAATTCTCCGCGTGAATAGTAAAATACTCCGATGGTGTAAACGACGAAGACATTGACGAGGTTGATGAGGGTCAGATAGGGGACACTCATTTCCCCGAACAAGGCGATTCCCAGTGGGATACCAAGGTTTCCGGTATTTCCAATCAATGCCGCGACGGTCGCTATTGAACGCTCTTTGGGGTTATGAAAGAGCATTTTTGCCAGGGGTATCATCAGTAACAGGGCTAAAAGCGAGATACCTAGATACAGAGTGGGAGCAAAGAGGAGCTCGGTATCGATAGGGCGTTTTAGAAGCCCCCAAAAGGTGAGAAAAATCTGTAAAAAATAGACACTGAGGAGGGTGATGGTGCGGTCGTCGATTTTCTCTTTGAATGCCCATTTAGCACCAAAACCGACAGCGATAAAGAGGTAGATACCTAAAATAGAGAATAATGTTTGCATGCTTTTTAACTATGAGACGTTTCGGCGGTTAAAGTTTCTCTGGCTTCCAAACTTGGCAGAGGCTTGTAATAATAGTATCCTTGAGCAATTAAACACCCTTCTTTCAGTAAAAATTTCCCTTGTTTGTCGTTTTCGATCCCCTCTGCGACGATATTCAGGTTCAACCCTTTGGCAAGATGGATAATCGATTTGACGATTTCACCATCGGCCTGACTATCGGGTAGATTATCCACGAACGATTTGTCAATTTTCAGTTTGTTCATCGGCAGATTTTTCAGATAGGCGAGGGAAGAGTAGCCTGTTCCGAAATCGTCTATGGCTAATTTGAAGCCCATCTCCGAGAGTTGAGTGAGGATGTTTTTAGAATAATCAGGATTGTTCATGATAATACTTTCAGTCAGTTCCAGCTCAATCCACTCGGTAAGACAATTGTGTTTTTTCAAAATTGTAGGGACAATTTTTTCAAGATTACCGTGAATCAGTTGTTTGGCTGAAATATTGACGGCAATGTACCCAGGATCCAACCCTTCACGTTTCCATTCGCTCATCTGACGGGACGCCTCTTCTATCACCCATTCACCGATTTCGATAATAAGCCCTGTTTCTTCAGCAATAGGGATAAATTTAATAGGGGATACAATTCCAAACTCTGGATGGTTCCATCGTATAAGCGCCTCAAAGCCGATGACTTTACCAAGAGACATATCAACTTGTGGCTGGTAGTGGAGCATGAATTCTTGATTGCTAAGAGCTTTACGCAAACTATTTTCGAGGGTTAGCCGTTCATAAACTTTTTGTGTCATCTCTTGGGTATAAAACTGGTAGGTATTTTTCCCTTCATCTTTAGCCTGATACATTGCCGAATCGGCATTTCGGAGCAATTCCTCTGCGCTTTGGGCATCGTGTGGAAAAAAGCTTGCACCTGCACTGCACGTAATAAAAATTTCATATCCATCAATATTCATCGGCTCCATGAGCATCTCTAAAAAGTGTTTAATGATCGCTTCCGTATCATTTTTATTTTGAGCATTTTCTACAATGATCGCAAATTCATCTCCCCCAAAACGGGCAATGGACTCTAAACCTATCGTTTTTGCAAGACGATTTGCAACCTCTTGCAAAACACCGTCTCCAATGCTGTGACCGAAAGAGTCATTAATCTCTTTGAAACGGTCAAGATCGACAAACCATACAGCAAATGGCTGTTTAAGATGGATGTAACGGTTGAGTTTTTCAACAAAATTAAGTCTATTAGGGATACCAGTAAGTGAATCGTAGTGCGCAGAGTGATCCAATATATCTCTTTGTCTCGTTAATATAGTTTGTTTTTCTTCTAGTGAGGAGAGGGCACTTTTAAGATTTTCTTGTGTTGTCAAAAGATTACTTTCGGCTTTTTTAATACTTCGAGAGACAAAATAGGCCAAAATAACAAGCAGTACAAAGGTCGCAATAATGACCAAAATAAGCATGGTTTTTGCATTATTGAGATGTTTTTCTGCCTGTTGTGATTTAATTAGCTGGAAGGTATAAAGTTCGTCTAGTAAAAAGTCTTCATACTGCTTAAGATAGACGATTTTATTGTTTAGATCTCGAATTTTGATGTAATAGGCACTATTTTCATTTGCATTAAGACCTTCGCCAAGACGTCGGAGAAGTGATTTTTCCATCATATTTTGTTTCGAAAACAGTTCATCGTCCAAGATGGTATTAACTCCGTCGAGTTCGGTAAGAATTACGTGTTTAAATTCAATCCACTCTTTTTTGTCCTGAATATCAGGTGATAGTGTTGTAAAGTTTTTTTCAAATTCTGATTGAGAATGGGAGAGTGTATGTTTTTGCTGTTCTAAATCCGATGTTGTAAGTAATCGCTCTGTATCGTATTTGAGAATAAACAGAGATTCATAGGCAGATTTACTGAGTTGTTGATCATAGACAATCTGTTCATAATCACGCAACAATAACATCAAAACAGTTCCGACAACGATGGAGCCGCCAAGAATGGTAACGAGGCTGAGATTAGCTATTTTTCGAAGAGTCATTGCATTGTACATGGTTAATTGAGCGAAGACTTATAAAAAGAGCTTTGCTTTTCCCGTCCGATTTTGTCAGTAATGTTTTCCCATTCTGCTGCTGCTTTATTCATTGCTTCTTGAGGTTTCATCTCTCCCATGAGGGCTTTGTATGCATACTTATCAATCGCTTGATAATACTCTCCCGCTCCAGGGATAGTAATATCATAAACAACGTTTGGATTTTTCAATGAAACGGTGATCTCATCGAGATACGCTTTGGCCGAAGAGGTAGAAAATCCCGCGCTGTTCCACGAAGAGGGATCGTTAAAGTGAGAATAACGGGATGGGTTGACAGCTGTTCCGTTTGTTGCGGTCAGTTTTTTGGTCATCTCTTTAGAGGTCATATGCGCCGCAAATGCAAAAGCCAATTCTTTATTTTTGGAATCTTTATTGACCAAAAACATCCAGTTTCCACTGATAGATGAAACGCTGTTGGAGCGTTTTTCCCATTGAGATTTTTTTGCATTGTATACACTGTCCGAACCTGGGATTTGAGCATAACCGACGTTATCTTTGATGATGGAGACTGGAGAATTGGCAGCAAAAATCCCCATATCAGCCCAATCCATTGCCATGGCGACCTCTCCCGATGCAAAAGCGTTACGGACATCATGTCCTGCAAAACTTGCCATGCCCGGAGGGCCAAATTGCATGAAATCGATGTAATCTTTTAATGCTTTGACAAACGCAGGATTGTTGATGCGGGGTTTCATGGTCTCAGGATCGAAGTAATAAGCTTTGTCGTCTGGATGTTTGGCATACGCAGCAGCCTGAGCAAAAAACTGAAGCATTGAAATATCATTTTTAACTCTTAGCCCTGCCATACCATATTCAATTTTTCCGTCATGGTCCCAATCCCAGCCATTGAAAAACTCTGCTGCATCACGAAATGCTTTCCATGTTTTGGGAGGCGTGAGCGGATAGCCGTACCGATTCTGAAATGCAGTTTGATTTTTCGGATCTTCAAAAAGATCTTTTCGGTAGTAGAGATTGATACAGTCTCCGTCATAGGGAAGTCCATAGCTTTTGTTGTTCCAAGAGAGAACGGTATTTCGGTAAATAGGAAGAATATCTTCCCAATCGATCTGTTTTTTGATCGATTCGGGGATTGGCTCGATATGGTTGTTCCCCAAAAGTGTGCCGTTCCACATGGAAATTACGACGAAAATATCATAGTTTAGATTAGGATCTATCAGCGATTGGTCTATTTTTTCAATGGTTTCATTCCAGCTTGGGGTGACGACGCGGACCTTGCCTCCTGTCTTTTTTTCGAATGCTTCGACTTCATCCAAAATCGGTCCGCGTATCAGCCTCGCTTCGAGTGTCGGAACGATAAGAACGATGGATTGACCTTCATAGGGTTTTGTGGATGTGGATGTTGTTTTTTCTTGATTCTGGCATCCCGTAAAAAAGAGAAGGGTGGTTAGAAAAAAAAGTGTATTTATTGAAGGGCATTTCATTCTCGGTTCCTTGAAAATAGGTTTGATTCAGTAATGGTATTCATGCCGATAATTATGATTTACTCAATATTGATTGATTTTATAGCACATTGGTTTTCGTTAACCTTAATGGAACTTTCACATCAGAGTGCAATGAAATCTATTAAGGGGTTGTATACTAAAAAGTGCTGATTATTAGTCACGATGAAGGGATAGATGACTGAAAGGGAGAGGATGGTTTCAACGCTCACAAATTATTTTAACATACTTTTTCTTTTCGTCATTCCCGCGAAGGCGGGAATCTAGCTATGAAGTAAAAACAATCCAAATTGAGATTAATCAATATCGCTAAAAAAATTAGTTATTTTGACATCTAAATCATTGGTAATTTTATAGAGGTGTTCGAGATTAAAGTGCTTTTTGTTGTGATTGAGTTCAGCGACGGAGATAAGACCCACGGATTTAAGTCGGATAGCGAGGGCTAAATTGAGTTGACTAAGGCCTTTTTCTTTACGTAATTGCATAACATTTTTCCCAATAGTGCCATAAAAGACATCAATATCGGCAGGAGAAATTGCGTCCATGAACTACCTATAGTTAAACTAAGCATAAGTTTAATCGCTATAAAATCTAACATCAACTAACTATTGTTAGTTAGATTTATGTTTAAGGACTTAAAAAATGAAAAAAATTGTTTTAGCGAGTTTACTTGCTACGGGATTGATGGCGGCAGGAAACGAAAATTATTTTGGAATTAGTGCAGGAAATGCCAAAATGTCATTTAGTGCATCGGCTAATGGTATATCAACTGATGGTGATACAGACGGTACACAATATACAGCTGTCCTTGGGCATTATTACGGCAATACGGGGCGCATTTCAGCAGCATATACTTATGTAAACCATGATGGTGATGTGGACAAGAGTGATGCTATTTCTTTTGCTTATGACTTTATTTTACCTTTAGCTGAGAATAAATTTTCATTGTATGCTGGTCCTGTAGTAGGTTACACTCGCTATGAAGAACCTGGATTAGATTTGAGTGGTTTTCATTATGGAGCACAAGCTGGTGCTCTAGTTCAAATAATGGATAATATTGAACTAGAAGCTGGTTATCGTTATTTATTTGAAACTGGAAGTGATAGTATTGATATTTTGGGTACAAGCGTAAAAGTGGAAGCGGATGATGTAAAAATGTGGTACGTTGGGGCAAATATCCGTTTCTAACATTTTTTTTCTCTTAAATATAAAAGCTAGATTCCCGCCTTCGCGGGAATGACGTGATAGCTTAAACTTTTTATCCCCCCTAAACATTTGATAAACTCCTAAAACCCCTTTCGCTACAATCTCTTACGAATAAAGATTGCATTTAATGCGATAATGTAATCAAAAAGGGTTTGAATGGCGATTGTATTGATTATCGGTAGCGGCGGTGCGGGATTGGTGAGTGCGCTCTCGGCACACGAATCAGGTGCGGAAGTGATTGTTGCCTCCAAAACATTGCCGACCCGCTCTCAAACCTCGATGGCACAGGGGGGGATGAATGCGGTTTTAGGGAGTGATGATTCCGTCGCAGATCATATCGCCGATACCCTCAACTCCTCAGCAGGATTAGGAGATGAAGCACGGATAGCCTTTATGTGTGAGAGAGCTCCTGACGCGATTCGTTGGTGCAATACTATAGGTCTTCCGTTTAGCCGAGATGAAAACGGGGAGATTGCCCGTCGTCGTCTGGGAGGAGCCAGTGCGCCGAGAGCGTGTTATGCCCAAGACTATACGGGATTGAAACTGCTCCATACCCTCTATGATCAATGTCTAAAAGCTGGTGTAACGTTTAAAAACGAGCGGTTTTTGCTCAATCTCATCATCGATGAAGAGTCTAACCGCGCTCTTGGGGCAACATTTTTGCATATCGCAACGGGTGAAGTGGAAGAGATCCGTGCCGATGCGGTGATCTTGGCAACCGGAGGATACGGCAATCTCTATGGCAAACACTCTACCAACTCGGTGCAAGCGAGCGGTGATGGTTTAGCGGCGGCGGTACGTGCGGGGGCAAAACTCGCCGATATGGAGTTTATCCAGTTTCACCCTACCGCACTGAAAGGTTCGTCGATTCTGATTTCCGAGAGTGCACGCGGTGCAGGCGGGTATTTACTCAATGCTGCACATGAGCGATTTACCGATGAACTCGCTCCTCGCGATGTGGTGGCACGCGCCATACATGACGAGATGGCTAAAAGTGGCGCTGTTTTTCTCGATATTCGTCATTTGGGAGAGCATTTTATCGATCATGAACTCCCTCAAGAGCGAAAGTTAGCACAGATTTATGAGGGGATCGATCCAATACACGAGCTCATCCCGATCAAACCCTCCGCCCACTACAGTATGGGAGGGATCGAAGTGAACGCTCAATGTATGAGCAGTGTTAGTGGTCTGTTTGCTGTCGGTGAATGCGCTAACCATAAAACACATGGCGCAAACCGTTTGGGCGGTAACTCACTGCTTGAGCTCGTCGTGTACGGGCGTGAATGCGGTAAAAATGCGACTGAATACGGTAGTAAAAATCCTGCTCCATCGGCTGAATCAATGCAGTTAGCGAAAGATACGAATTTCGTACGCGGGGTGATGTATTTCACCAACCAAATCGATTTTTATCAAAAACAGGAGATGCTTGCTAACATCTTCTATAACAACGTCGGTTTGGTGCGCGATGATATGGGTCTGAAAGCGGTTTTGGGGGCGATTCGTCAGATGCAGAAAGAGTTACCGTTTATGGGACCGCGCGATAAATCCAAGATTTGCAATACTAATCTCGTCGAATTCATCGAATTTGGAAACAAGATCGAGTTAGCGGAGATTATTGTTGTGAGTGCGATTAGCCGTGTCGAGAGCCGAGGGGCACATTACCGTGTGGATGCACCAGTGCGAAATGACCGAATGTTTGGAGCTCACACAATCACATGGAAAGAGGATGGAGTATTATGTGCCGATTTTATAAAGTAAAGCCGTTCGTGGTGAGCTTGTCGAACCATGAACGCACCCTTCGACTGGCTCAGGGCGAACGGGACGATGAATATGACGATGACGACGAAGAGTACGAGAAAGAGTGGTGTGATTGATGACTATTTCAATTTTACGTTCTCATGATGGTGAAGAACAAACGTATAACATCGAGTTAGAGAATGTCACTTTGTTAACCGCACTTAATCACATCAAAACTAAGATGGATCCGACATTGACCTATTCGCACGGATGCCGAAGCGGTGTATGCGGAAGCTGTGCCGTGCGGGTGAATGGACGCGAAGCGCTGATGTGTGAATACAAACCGGGTGACGGTGATCTCATCGAGCCGATCCGAAATGCTCGTGTGATTCGTGATTTGGTGGTGGATAGCACTATGGTTGAGCGGTTGAACCGCGCGGGAGAAGCATGGGGTGAGGAGAGTGCAAACGAGAGTGTTAGCGGTGAATCGATGGAGCGGATCGAGACACAGAGCGATTGTATCCTCTGCACCTCGTGTTACAGTGCCTGTCCGGTCTATGTCGCAAATCCTGATTTTATCGGTCCGTTTGCCCTAACACGGGTATGGCGTTATGTGAACGATCCGCGCGAGCAAAACAGCGATGCTAAAATGGCAGCGGTACAAACCAACGGGATTTGGGATTGTACCCTCTGCGGCGCGTGTGTCCCTGTCTGTCCTCAAGCTATCGCCCCGATGCAGGACATTAAAATGCTCCGAATGAAAAGTGGAATGCTCGGATATCCGGATCCGACGATGAATTTTGGAGGCGGCGGGTTTGATTTAGGAGGGTGGAACTTTTAATTTGTGTTATACTAACTGTTATAAAAACTAACAGGAATTTTTATGGCATCAGAACACTCTCTCGACATCTCCGCAAAAATCGATCTGCAAGCGTTTAAAGATGCTATCGCTCAATCTGAAAAAGAGGCATCGGGGCGTTATGATTTTAAAGGGATAACCTATGAAATCAACTACCGTGAAAAAGAGAAACAGCTCATTTTGTTAGCATCAAGTGATAACAAACTCGATGCACTTAAAGATATTGTAATCGCTAAACTGATTAAACGGGGGCTTTCTTCCAAAGCACTTGAAGAACTCAAAACCGAAGATGCAAGCGGCGGAGCACGTAAGGCTACCTATAAAATTGTTGACAGTATTGAATCCAAAGAGGCAAAAAAAATCGTTGCGGAGATTAAAAATCTTAAAACCAAAGCATCAGCCGCTATTGAGGGGGATTCGATTCGTGTGAAATCGAAACAAATTGACGAGCTCCAAAAAATTATGGCCCATATCAAGTCGATGGAGTGGGAAGCTCCTCTCGTCTTTGATAATTTCCGTTAAGGGTTTTAAGTGAACAAAAAACGGTATAAAGCGATCGATAAACGGCTCATAACAGAGGGTTCGCAGATTGACTTTAACCTTTTTTTGCCTAACGAAACCAAAAGTGCTATGAGCCTTTTTCTCCAAAGCGATACGGCTGTGGACGGCAATGCCAAAGTCAAACTCCGTGAAATTGAGTCGGTCTATGTTTCCGAAGAAGATGAGGCCAAATACAAAGCCTACGTTGAAAAACACCTGCAAAGTATCGCACGAAGCAGCGATATACCTACCGAACAAAAAGCCCGCTTAGTCTACGAAAAAGCATCTGAGTCGATAGATGCAATGTTTAAAAATCCTGAATCACTCGAAAATGTCAAGAATGCTCAACCAATCGTCGATAATTTCATTGATATTATATTACGTGACAACTGTGCAGTTGAATCACTGATGAAGATCACGGCGCACGATTATTACACCCATAC
>CAZKJU010000016.1:0-33938 GCA_964553185.1 uncultured Sulfuricurvum sp. | reverse complement strand
CCGCAACGCCAAGCTTAGCGGCAATAATACTTAAATTGGCACGCACGGCTTCTTCCGCTACTGTCGTCAACGAGAGTTTTGGCTCTTTCTCCTCTGTTACGTTCAATAATACGGCATTATTCAAAACACTGAATTTCGGATACACTCCGATTAAACGGGCGGTTTTCATATTGATCATCAGTTGGCGTTTTTGCTCAATCGATACCGGTTGTTCTTGCGCTTTTCCCCCGCGTAATACTTTCAATACGTTCAATGCGCTCCGACGTGCTCTTCGTGAAAGATCATCTTTTTCTACGGAAGCGGCCAATATTCCGTCATTTACTATAGCCCCTTCCCCTAATGCATAAGTCGGAATTTTCCGATTATTGAGTGTTTGAATGATTTTTTTCCGTATGTTCTCATTTAAACCATATAAGGGGGTAACCATCACAGCATCCAAATCGGTCAGAATCATCTTTTCAATCCCATCAGCCTGATCAGCTATACGGATAAAAACGATATCGATCCCTTTTTTGCGAAATACTGATATTGCCTCTTCCGCTGCTTTGGAATACAGCCTGTAGTGAGATTCTTCGAGGACTATCCCTATTTTCCGTGAAGGAGCTATCGACTGGAGAGCTTGAATTTCTTCGTTTAATTGGGATTCTCCCGTCACATAATTGAGGTTACGGATCTTCGTCCGATCCGTTTCTTTTATCAAACCGGACAATGAAGTATTATAGACAAAAGGAGCGAAAGTAGGTTTGGCGAACGCATTGTAGTTAAGCGCGATATGACTTGCCGTACTGCCAACAAGGAGAACCATATCCACGTCCGGATCATTTTGTAATTTATCTATGCCGCTTTTGACCCGTGCGACAGAAAAACTGGCATCAATCCGTTTGGATTCGGGAAAGCTCAGAGCATATTCACCCTCACTGGCTTTTCGTATTTCACGAATCAACGCTGTACGTGCTTCAGAAAGTTTGGAGTTTTCACCGTCCGATACGATTCCGATCGTCAGTACAGGTTGTGCAAACGCTTCTATACCTACGAAACACATACATGTAAAAGCGATAATAATTCTTTTCATCATCATCAATCTTTTTTTAAAATCGTCAAAAACATCTCTATAGATTGATTAATACGCCTCATTAGGTCACCTCCGGTTAGAATCCAGTATTTAGCCATTCCAAAGGTCAAGCCGTCATATATAAAGAATAGCTCCATTGGCTGCACGGTATTTCCGAGAGACTTCGCCAACGGTTCCATTATTTTTTCGGAGATATACATATACATATGCATTAGAGGATTGTTGTCATCAAAAGATGCATGCAAATAAAAGGTTGGATCACTCATCAGATGCTCTTTGATACCATTTTTATTTTTCATAATAGCTTCAAACTTGATGCGGGTAACAACTCTAAGCATTTCAATGGGATCGGTATGATTTTCAAGTTCTTGCTCCATCATCTCTATATAAAATTCGATTTGCCCCATTATGTACTGATTATAGAGTGCCTCTTTGGAACCGAACATACTGTATATAGCTCCTATGGAAACTCCAGCATTTTTCGCGAGATCGACAATCTTCATATTCTCGTATCCGTCACGGATAAAGAGATTTGTCGCTTCCTCTATTATCAAATCGCGTTTAATCTCTTGCATTTTTCTTTTAAATGTCATAACTACTCTTTGATTGATATTTCTTGCATTATGCTAGATTTTAACTTAAAAAGAGAAAAAGGCTCTTTTAATGAATTAAGTTCTTTTTTATATTGATAAAGGCTATAATTTTAAATTCCGCAAAAAGAGGAGAATACAATGGACCGTCTTAGTATTATTTACACGAATGGAAATGAAGAAAAATACCAAATTACAATGAGTACTCATATTGAAAGCGGATTACATATGCAGCATTTCAAACAATTGATTGAAAACAATATGCTAAAACTCATTATCGATCAAGAACAAATTCACCTAATACCTCTCGCTCAGATTAGAAAAATTATTATTCATCCATCTGAGTCATTATTATCATCTGAAAAGGGATTTGCAGGTTTTTTGCACGTAAAGTTAGATAAAGACACTTTGATTGCTTATGAAACAAACTATTAAGAAGTTCATAAAGCATCCTCTTTTTAAATTCTTTGGCAGAATAACTTCAATTTTATTCATTGTCTTGATTATAGGATTTTTGACAATATACAATTATATTGAAAAACAAAACGGTGAATATATCACTCAATTAATTGCACAAACCCAAACAACTTTCGAAAACGAACTAATTCAATATACCTCCCTGTATCCCCAAAAAAATATACAGTTTTTTTTCGACCAACACTATCAACAACTTAGTGATAATAATATTATCAAGCTCGAAATTATTGATTTATCCAATAAGAAAATTTTTCAATATGATAAAACTCCCCTTCCTCCCCATATTACATCTGTTTTTAAAACTATTTCATTATCATCATCAGAGACATCAAAATATATAATGCTTCCGATTAATGATGAAACTTTTGCACTTGTATACACTAAAAAAATCCAATCTTATGACAACAAAGTTTATAGTCTAAAAATGATAATCGCTCTCCCCTCAAACACCATTAATATGATGCAAGATACAATGAAAAAAATCTTCATTTCCGTGTCAATAATTTTAGCTCTGGTTGTTATTAGTATATTTCCTATTGTTTATTATCAATATAGTGCATTAGAGGAAGATAAATATAAACTTCTTAGAAGTAACTTTCAAACTCTAACAGCTCTCGGAAATGCCATCGCACTTAGGGATAGTGATACCTCTGAACATAATTATCGTGTCACCTATTTTGCCATTCGTTTGGCTGAAGTTTTAAGAATGCCGGTCAATAATTTTCCTGCACTTATCAAAGGAGCTTTTTTACATGATGTTGGAAAAATAGGAATTTCAGACTCTATACTTCTTAAACCTGGAAAACTAAGTACAGATGAATATTTATCTATTCAAAAACATGTTGAGTACGGATTGGAGATGATTAGATCAGTCGAATGGTTACAAGATGATACTGCTTCAGTTATAGCCTATCATCATGAACGTATTGATGGCTCAGGTTATCCGAAAGGGATCAAAGGAGAAGATATTCCCTACTGTGCACGTATTTTTGCCATTGCCGATGTATTCGACGCACTCATTTCTAAGCGTCCTTATAAAAATCCACTTAGTGTAGATGAAAGCTTGCTTTTCATTCAAGACAATGCCAATATCTTATTTGATTCGGCTATGGTTGATGCCTTCACATCTATCGCAAGCTCATTATATACTGAATGCTATAATCTTGAAACTGATGCCCTAGAAAAACTTTTCCTTGATGCTGTCAAACCTTATTTTGATAATCTCGATCTTATTTCTCCTAGAAAAGACAAGATATGAAGTTCTACCATTCTTTTATATGTCTTGCAATACTCTATAGTAGTACATTGATCGGTATGGACAATTATGAAGAAGGTTTGAGACTGTATAACGAAGGTCGCTATACAGAAGCCAAATCCAGGTTAGAGAAATCAGCTGAAACTGGAAATCACATCGCTCAATATACTCTAGGCTCGATGTATGAAAATGGTATAGGTACGGATCAAAACATTACCAAAGCGATGCAATTTTATAAACAAGCAGCGTTCGAATACCATCCATTACAAGTAGATTCTAACCATTCATTAAAACAAAACCAACTCTATCAGATCGATCCGGAAAGCGACAAAGTAATGGCTAACTTTGTATCACAATATCTCGATATACCAAAAGATATTGATGAACGTGAAACCATGCTGTCTAAGATTTTTAGTAATTTTGGGATGTTACCGTATGAAAAAACTTTTTTAATTCCTATTGCATACACAAGTGAAAACTTTGAAAAGCGTGATCCAACTATTTATCCTGGATACAATGAATTTAGCAACAATATTGAAACAGAATTTCAAATCAGTTTGAAAAAAAATCTAACTTATGATCTTTTAGGGTTAAATGAAATATTAGGATTTGGATATACTCAAGAAGTTTGGTGGCAGTTTTATTCTGAATCCGCCCCGTTTCGTGAAACTAACTATCGTCCTGAAGTATGGTTATTCATTCCGGTTGAAGACTATTCTTTCTCACAATTTGGTTTAAAAGCAATGAAAATAGCATTTTGGCATGAATCCAATGGCCTCGGGAAACCTTTATCCAGGGAATGGAATCAACTTTACCTTGATTCCATTTTTTATCACGGTAATTTAATAACAACGCTTAGACTATGGTATCCAGATGAAGGGGAAGACAATAAAGATATCACATCTTATCTAGGATATGGACACCTAAAATTGAGCTATATCTGGGGAAAACAGCAATTTGACCTAACATGGCGCAACAATCTCAATTTAAATAACGATAATCGAGGTTCTATAGAAGGAGAATGGTCTTATCCTATTGGAAAATCAAAAAATAATTTTTGGTATTTAAAAGCTTTTAGCGGATATGGTGCCAGTCTAATGGATTATAATCATCATCAAAACCGATTTGGTTTTGGCTTTTTGTTTTCACGGTGATTATTACCATGCATGACACAAAGACGGATAGCTATAGTCAATTTTTAGACTCCCTGAGATCTATAGAAAAAAAGATAGGCAAAACCAATACAATCGAAATTAAAATCGAATTGATTCAGATAGAGTTGGATATTTTCTCGAGCATCGACAAGATAAGTTTTCACGAAGCCATGGACCTTATAGATAAAGTCAAAACCCTTCTCATCTCCATGGAGACCGTAAATAATACATTCTTTCGGATGCCAATATAAGAACTTAATTCTTTTTATGAATTAAGTTCTATTTAAATATTCTTTCGCTTTAATCTATTATCAAACTCAACCGCAAAACAATCTTATTTTATCTATTCTGTAAAGGATGAATCATGAAAGCAGTAGTTATGGCCGGTGGTTTTGGAACACGGATACAACCGCTGACAAATTCAATTCCAAAACCAATGCTTCCAATCCTGAACCGTCCTATGATGGAATACACGATGATGAGTCTCAAGAAGCTCGGAATTACTGATTTCATTGTATTGCTCTATTTTAAACCTGAGATCATCATAGAATATTTCAAAGACGGGGGCAAATTAGGGATCAACATTACCTATGTAATACCGGATGACGATTACGGTACAGCCGGGGCGGTGAAGAAAGCTCAAGAGTACATCGGAGATGAGAATTTCATTATCATCAGTGGAGATCTCGTGACTGATTTTGATTTTCAAAAAATATTTGATTATCATAAAGCCAAAAACTCCAAACTTACCATCACCCTGACTTCGGTCGATAATCCGTTAGAGTTCGGCGTCGTCATCGCTAACGAAGAGGGGAGAATCGAGAAGTTTCTTGAAAAGCCGAGCTGGGGAGAAGTATTCAGTGATACGATTAATACGGGGATTTACATCATAGAACCTGAGATTTTAGAATACATCCCTAAAAATGAAAATTTTGATTTTGCTAAAGATTTATTCCCCCTTTTGATGCGTCAAGGGATTGACTTGATGGCAGGATATGCACAAGGCTACTGGCGTGATGTCGGGAATCCTGAGAGTTATCGTGATGTATATGAGGATATCCTCAGCAAAAAGATTAATCTCAGTCTCGGAGGAGAACCTCATAAGTATCCTGAGTCTATTTCACTGTCCGAAGAAGATACTGCCATCGATAAAAGTGTCGAGATCGTAGGGATCGTCGTAGTTGGGAAAAACGTTACGATCAAAAAAGGGGTTAAGCTGAGCAATGTCGTGATCGGAAACAATGTCACGATTGCTCAAAATAGCAAAATTAAAAATACGGTGATATGGAACGACGTTATAATTGGAAAAAATGCCAAGATGGACGGTTGTATTATCTGTAATGATAACCATATCGGTAAAAACTTTGCCGCAAAAGCGGGGATGATACTTGCCGAGGGATGTGATATTGGTGAATTGGTTAGTATCGAAAAAGATATTACCATCTGGCCAGACAAGGTGATCGAAGATGCTTCCATTATCAGCCACAGCGTTATTTTGGGAAGTAAATATAAAAATTCAATTTTTGAAAATGGGATGGTTATCGGAAAGTCCAATGTCGAACTCTCCTGTGAAATGGTGACCAAGCTGGCGGAAGCATTCGGCGCTCAACTTCCAGTAGGATCGACGGTACTGGTATCGCGAGACAACGATAAAAGTTCGCGAATGCTGAAGAGGGCATTTCTAGGGGGTCTCCTTTCCTCCGGTATCAACATCGTCGATTACAATGCGATTCCCACTGAAATAATGCGATGCAGTCTCTCATCGATAGACGAATACTGCGCTGGAGTCTATTTTCACCAGAAAATCGACGATCCCACCAGTACCGTCATTACATTTTACAATCATGAGGCACTCCGGATCAATAGCGATATGGCCAAAAAAATCGAAAAAGCATTTTTCAAAGAGATATTCCGGCGGGTCGATTATGAACGTATCGGACAAATCATTGAGCTTGACCACAAAAAAGAGTACGGCCAGTATAAAAAAGAGATGGAAGAACTCTTGCAATCGCATATGTTTAAATGCATCGACTGCCGAATCGCCGTGGACATGATGCACGAGATGGCATCGGACGTTTTCCCCGATATCCTTAATGATCTCGGGATCGATCATATCCTCTTCAATGCGTACCGTGATGAACAGAAACTGTTTAATATTAAAGCCCTTTCCAAGCGCTCCTACGAGGATATGGGTTCCGTCATCCGTGCACTTAAACTGAATGCCGGATTCATGATCTATCCGCACGGTCAGCGTTTAGAGATCATATGCGACGAGGGAATCCCACTCACAAAGCAGTCGGCCCTGTATGTAGTCATGACACTGCTGAATATGGAAGCCAAAGCTCTCGGAACGACCAAGCGGGTCTTCCTACCCTCCTGGGCAGCCGATATCATCTATTTTGACCATCTGGAGACCGAGCGGGGGCAATATTCCAATTTTAAAACCGCTCAGATGAAAAAATACGATTTAATTGCCACCGGTGAAGGAAATTTCACTTTTACCGAGTTTGCAACCCACCGTGATTCAATGTATGCGACGCTGAAAATACTGGAGATGATGGTTCATCACCGTGTCAAACTCTCCAAACTGATCGATGCCCTGCCCAAGTTTTTCTACCGCAGTTTCCAGATTCCCTCTTCTCAGGCGATGAAAGGAAAAATGATGCGTATGCTCCTTGATGACGCCAAAGGAAAAGAGTTTTCGACCCTTGACGGTGTCAAAATATGGCTGGATAAGAACGACTGGATACTGATGATCCCTGATCAGTACAGTGATCATCTAAACCTCTATATACAAGCCGAAAATGATGAAAAGGGCCAAGTAATTCATCAATGCTATACCAGTAAAATCGAAGGATGGATGAAATTGAATCAGCCTAGAAATTTAGAATAGACGGAGGAAAAAATATTATTTGTATTTCCTATTTTTCGATGGATGTATATATGGTACGTTTTATATTCACAATGCGAATCAAAGAAAGGTGAATATAAGGGGTCACGTGCCGAAACGGATAGAATCGTACGCTAAGAGCTAAAAACTGTAAAATTTATCATTTTTTCGTACGCTAAGGCTCCATACGCCAGACATAATCGCCTGTCAGATTAATATGCTCCCATCCTAGAGGTGAAAAATACTTCAAAAACTCATCCGGAATTTCAATTTCTTTTTTAGCCTGTTCAATCGCTTTCTCCAAATAGACTGTATTCCAAAGAATAATCGCAGCCACGATCAGGTTCAGACCAGATGCACGGTAAAGTTGATTTTCGAAAGTTCTATCACGAACTTCCCCTAATCGATTAAAAAATACGGTACGTGCCAAGGAATTTCTGGCTTCACCTTTGTTGAGACCAATTTGGACTCTACTCCGGAGTGATGGGTTCTTGAGCCATTCAAGTATAAAAAGTGTTCGTTCAATCCGACCAACATCGCGAATAGCAAGTGCAAGACGATTTTGCCTTGGATAAGACGCAAGTTTGCGGATCAACAGTGACGCTGAAGCTGTACCTATTTTGATAGAAGCGGCTAATCTAAGGACATCATCCCAGTTTTGCTGCATATCTTTTATTTTGAGGGAACCGGTGATGATATTGTTAAATTGCTCTGGAGCTTCAACCCCTTCTAATGCAAAGAGCTTCGTATCGGCTATATCTCGTATTCTGGGAGCAAATTTAAATCCAAGCAGATGACACAATGCAAACACATGATCAGTAAAGCCGGCTGTATCGGTATAATGTTCTTCAATCTTTAAATCCGATTCGTGATAAAGCAGTCCGTCAAGAACATATGTCGCATCTCTCGCATTTGCGTGGATAATCTGGGTATGAAACGGAGAATATTGGTCACTGATATGAGTGTAAAATACCACTCCGGGCTGATTGCCGTACTTTGCGTTGTATCCACCTAACGCGTCCCCTGTCCCTCCGGTGGGAAATCGCTGACCATCTGATGAAGAGGTTGTGCCGTCTCCCCAATTCTTAACCAGCGATGTTTGGTGATGATGGTTGGTTATCTGCGCCAATGCACTTGAATAATTTTCATCCCGAATATACCAATCAGATGCACTTCTAAGTCTACCGACGGATATATCGGCGCAAGCATCCGCCATCTTTTGATGCCCTAGATTGATACCATCTGATAGTATCACCGCAAATAGTGCTTTTTTATCTGTAGATGTCATTCCAGAGCGCAGATGGGTAAACTGATCGGAGAATTTTGTCCAAGAATCTACCTCAATGAGCAAGTCGGTTATTTTAATTCGTGGGAGTAAATTGGATACATAGCGTATGATATTAGTCGCTTCTTTTGGAGCGCCGTCTGTGCGATAAGGTTTAATCGAATAACCATACTGCGTAAACTCAACATCGGCAATTGTACCGTTTTTAATCATATCTGAAAGCTCATCGATACTCTCACTCAGTTGCTTTTGGCGATTTATCAAATACCTTGGAAAGTCCATTTCTACCGCGATAGGTAGATTGTTTTGAGATTTCATTTCGCTGTAGCTGTGACGTGTCATCAAATAGCTGTCGAAATCAAGATATTGTTTACTCCCATCAATCCAAATGTCTCCCGAACGGAGTCTATTTTTGAGCTCGCTGAGTGCACACAATTCATAATATCGCCTATCCATTCCTTCCTCGGTATAGATAAAAGGTTTCCATCGCGAGGGAATAAAGTCAACCGGCGCATCCTCTGGGAGCTTACGTTTATTTTTTGAATTGAGCTCTTGAAGCAATCTGATCGCATCCATGACATCCCCTCCGCCAGCGGAGGCTTTAAAATCAAACTCTTCTAAAAAACGGGATGTATATTTGCGCATCTGCACGTAGTGGGTCTCTATAAAAGCCAAATGGTCTTGTTTGATAGGTTCTGAGAGGCTAGTAGCCTCTTGTACAGACTGCAAAAACGAATCCCATCCGATGTGCATATCGATAGATTCCCATGGATTGGCTCCGTTGTTTCTAGATTCAATCAGAAGTTGTGAGGTGCGTGAGAAAAACCGTATAAGTTCTTTTGCCTTTTTGTCCCCATCTTGGATTGTTTGATGAAATCGGTTCTGACTTCGCCGCATCAGTGAACCAATAATACGATCATGCATAGTGATCGCATCATCAATAAGAGCCTTTTGAATTTCAAGAAGAGTAATGGCTATCAGGGTATAACGGCGCTTTGGTTCATACTGACGAAGATGGCTAATGGAGATTCGGTATCCTTCACGACTGTATTGTTGCATTCGGATTTGCGATACTCTACTAGAAATAGTTTCGGAAATTTCAAGCCTCTTGATCGTTTGAAGCCGTTCCATAATAACGAGCATATTAGCAGATGTTGGGCGTGACTCACTTTGCCTAAGCCACGAAAAAATACTTTGACCGACAGACGCGTCAAACGCAAGCAAGTCATCGAGTAATTGCATGTTCTGCTTATTTAAAAATGATGTCACGGTTTGTTGGATAATTTTTTCAGCACGACTCAGAGACAGTGATACCATCGATTCAATTTGCAGCAACGAAGGCATAAGAATTTTTCGATACCGCATTTCATACATCAAAGTCTGTAGTAAAAACATCCCTTTGTGGTTTTCAATTGCGATTGGGGTTAACCAGCGAACCATCTCTTTCAAATATCGATCATTGAAATTTTTGTATCCATACTTTTGCATCAACAAGTATTGGTGCTCACGTCTGGTCTCTGCACGCGATGCGTATCCCAAAAAATCTTCATAGCTCAATCCAAGCTGTTCTGAAATAAATTCAACCAATGCTTTGGGCGGGATTTCATCGATTCTCAGCGTGCGCCCCGGATAGCGCATCATGCATAAAGAAAGTGCAAATCCTAATTTATTAGAAGAGCGTCGTCGCTGAGATATAAATTCAAGATCATCTGAAGTTAGGAGGTAGTGTTTGGCTAATTCCTCAAATTGTTCTGGCAACTTTTCTAGTATTTCGCGCTGCAATGATGAAAGAATTTTTTTACGTGGCATATAGCTTCCTTCATAGTGTTTAGTAATTAAATATTATATTGTTTATAATACTATGAATAATATACTATTTAAGAAGCAAATATTCTTATCTGTTTAGAAAGAAAATCATATGTATCACAAACCTACGTTTATGATACTGCACTAAAAGGACGAAAATGCTTATTGGTTATGCACGTGTCTCCAAAGCGGATGGAAATCAGGTATTGGATTTGCAGATTGATGCACTTCAACGAATTGGTATTACCGACGGACAATTGTATGTTGATAAAGCTTCCGGTGCGAAAGATGATCGCCCCGGTTTAGAAAACTGCCTCAAGGCGTTACGCGAAGGTGACACTTTAGTAGTTTGGAAACTGGATCGGTTGGGTCGAAATCTCAAACATCTTGTCTCTACAGTGGATGATCTGTCTAGGTGTAATATCGGATTCAAGGTTCTCAGCGGTCAAGGTGCCGATATCGATACTACTACTCCAGCCGGAAAAATGGTATTTGGAATATTTGCCGCATTAGCAGAATTTGAACGTGAGCTTATTCGTGAACGCACTATTGCCGGATTAAATGCTGCTCGCGCACGTGGAAGAAAAGGGGGAAGAAAATTTCAGCTCACCAAAGCGCAAATCCGTTTAGCACAAGCGGCGATGTCTAATCGTGATACGTCGGTATCTGAGTTGTGTAAAGAGATCGGTGTGACGCGTGCGACACTCTATCGTTATGTCGGACCAACCGGAGAGTTACGAGAATTTGGAAAGAAAGTATTGGGAATCGAAAAGACTCCCTGATTACGATGCACGAGCTGGAGTAATCTGAAAATGCAATCCAAGTGAATGCACTACTTTTGCAATGGTATCAAAACGGGGTTTTGAGCCGGGTGCAAATGTTTTATAAAGACTCTCTCGTCCTAGACCGCTCTCTTGTGCAATTTGGCTCATTCCTCGTGCTTTGGCAATATGACCGATAGCACGGATCAATTCATCGGTATCTCCCTCTTCGAGCACTTGAGTGAGGTATTCGGCAATCGCTTCTTCACTGTCCAAATATTGTGTCATATCAAATAGGCTTAATGTTGCTTCCATTATTCAATTTCCTTTGCTATCTCTATGGCTTTATCAATGTCACGCTGTTGGGTCGATTTATCACCACCGACAAGTAAAATAATAAGTTTATCTCCACGCATCGTGTAATAGAGCCGATAACCAGGCCCCATATCGATACGCATTTCATAAACACTTTCTCCAACACTCTTCACATCACCGAGATTTCCACTTTGTGCTCGCTCAACACGGCGTGCAATCGCAACACGTGCACGCATATCTTTGAGCTTTGTCAGCCATTGTGAAAACTTTTGGGTTTGTTGAATGTTATACATAGACAAATTGTATCCATTTAGATACATAGTGTCAAGAAAGAAGGGTATATTTTAGAAAATGAGTGGGAAAATCTATTGTAATATTTGTTTAGCGTACGATTCTATCCGTTTCGGCACGTGACCCCTCTTTGAACGTGAGCGTGGAAAACATTTCGATCCGGATTTGATTGATTTGTTCATGACACATCTCGATCAGTTTTTGGAAATACATGAAAAATACAAAGATAAAGTGCAGGGCAGTGACGTATGAATTGGGAAAGAGCGTTGAAAAAATTATTTCTAACCGAGAATTATCTCTATCGACTTTTTGCCATTATTGTCATTCTTATACTTCTAGGCGTAGCACTTCGCAATTGGTTTGAGTACCAAGCGCTTAAGGAGGAGATGTCCCATACTGCCTACCATGAAGCAAAAAGTCTGCATGAATATTTTAACTCTGTTCGACGTGTCTTTCACGAACAATTTATTAAAAGCGGAATCGAACTCAACCATGATACCGTTGGTTTTCTCCCTGCACATGCTGCCTCTTTGATCAGCGATGATTTTCAAAGGCATACTTCACAGGGTATGCTTGTTCGGAATGTTTCGGATCGAAATCGTAACGCCAACAACGCTCCTCATCCGTATGAGCGCGATGCTATTGAATATTTTAGAGAGCATAAAAATGCGACAGAACTATTTTATGAAATGCCTAAACATCAAGGAAATGGATATTTTTATGCAGCTCCGCTCAAAATTGAAGCCTATTGTCTCATGTGCCATGGCAAACGTGAAGATGCTCCGGCATTTATTCGTGAAACCTATAGTACTGGGTATGATTATGAGCTAGGGGATGTCCGTGGAATCACAAGTATTACGGTTGAAAAAAAGCATCTTTTAGTGCTGATGAACGAACGTTATAAATATCGTATGATTTTTTCCAGCATGATTGTCGTTGTGATTATCGGATTAATTTTTTTAATAGTGCGCAGAGCTCGTAAAATTGAAATTCGAATGATAAATGAACTTGAAAAACTCTCTTTCAGTGATCCTCTAACCAACCTCTGTAATCGACGTAAAGCGAATGAGTGGATCGAGACCTACCACCACCTTTTTGAACGTTATAAAGAACCCTATGCCCTCATCATGGTGGATATTGATCACTTCAAAGAAGTAAATGACGTTTACGGACATCCGATGGGAGATGATGTTTTAAAAACTTTTGCACAAATTTTGAAAAAAAATACACGCGAAGTAGATCATGTTGTGCGATGGGGAGGAGAAGAGTTTATGATTATTTTACCCAAAACAACTCTCAAACAAGCACTCATAAGAGCTGAAGCAATACGTCATTCCATTAGTATCCATGAGTTTGGTTCTATCGGGTATAAAACAGCGAGTTTAGGGGTAGCACAAGTTCATAAAGGCGAGAGCATCGCATCGTTGATAGAACGGGTTGATCTATCCCTCTACCATGCAAAAGAAAATGGACGAAACCGAGTGAGTAGTGAAATGAATTTTAATGAAGGAATCAAATGACAAACAAAAATACAGATCGAATATTGCTCGTCGAAGACAGCAAAACCCTCTCCAAGCTCATAGGGCTTAAAATCGAAATGGAACTCTCTATCGATGTCGATATCGCCTATTCGCTCTCCGAAGCAGAGCTTTTTACAAAAAAATACACGTATACGTTGGCAATTCTCGATCTGAGTCTCCCCGATGCGCCCAATGGAGAGATTGTTGATGTTATGATCGGCAAAGGTGTTCCCTCGATCGTATTGACCGCCAGCATCGATAAAGTTTTTCGTGAAGCTATATTGCAAAAAGAGATTATCGATTACGTTCACAAAGGGGGAGTCGATGATATCAACTATGTGATAGAGATCATAAGACGCCTCCTCAAAAACCGCCAGCACAAAGTGATGATTGTGGATGATTCGGCAGTGTTTCGCAATCGGATGAAAAAAATGGTGGAAAACCTCTTTTTTCAAGTCTATGCACTAGCGCACGGAGAAGAAGCGATAATGATTCTCGAACAGCATCCTGACATTAAAATCGTCCTCACCGACTACAATATGCCGGTAATGGACGGATTAGAACTAACCAAAGCGATTCGTAAAACACACACGAAAAATGATCTTACCATCTTTGCTCTCTCTTCGGTCGATGATTCAGAGACATCCGCCCTCTTTTTGAAACGGGGAGCGAATGATTATATTCATAAAAACTTTAGCAAAGAGGAGTTTTCGTGTCGTTTGAACAATGCGATTGAAGCGCTTGAAAACATCGATACGATTACCAATATGGCTAGCCGTGACTTTTTGACGGGGCTTTACAACCGCCGTTACTTTTTCTCCGTAATGGAGCCTTATTTCACTCAGGCAGTTGCATCGGAGGAGGAGTTTGCTGTCGCAATGGTCGATATCGATCATTTTAAGCAGATTAATGACACCTACGGTCATGATATCGGAGACAAAGCGATCATCCACCTCTCCGAAATCTTACGATCTAACACCCAACCGCACGATATGGTGGCGCGATTCGGCGGTGAAGAGTTCTGTGTTGTCCTCAAAGAAGCAACCAGCCATCAAGCGATTGAAGTTTTCGAGAGAATACGCCAAAAAGTTTCATTAACGCCATTACGCATTGATAATAATCAAGAGGTCATATTCAACGTCTCTATCGGTGTTGCGCTCTCACACGAAGATACCCTAAATGAAACCATCAATGAAGCCGATAGTAAACTCTATGAAGCCAAAAAGAGCGGGCGTAACAGAGTAGAATATTAATTAAGAATGAGTGAGGATAAAAAATGAAAATGTTAGTTGTAGATGATAGCTCAACCATGCGTCGCATCATCAAAAATACTTTATTGCGATTAGAGCATGAAAATATTTTAGAGGGTGAAGACGGTCTTGATGGTTGGAACATACTTAATGCTAACCCCGATATTGAAATGTTGATTACCGACTGGAATATGCCGGAGATGAACGGGTTAGAATTGGTGAAAAAAGTACGCGCAGATGCGCGTTTTGTGAATCTGCCCATCATCATGGTTACAACAGAGGGGGGTAAAGCAGAGGTTATTACCGCACTCAAAGCGGGGGTAAACAATTATATCGTCAAGCCCTTTACCCCGCAAGTGTTAAAAGAAAAATTATCCGCTGTATTGGGAATCGGATGAAAAGGATTGAGTGTATTCAATGTTTTTAAGTACGAAGAACAAAACACTTCTTTTTGTCGGAGTCATTTTTGGTGTTTTTCTCCTAGTTTTGATCGGTGTTATCTATCTGGATCAAAAAACGAAACTTGCCAAAGTTGAACAAGCCTATTTTGTCTCGTTGAAACAATCGTATGAAAAGATACTGCTCAAACAAAAAGAGTTTTATTACAACCGTACGTTAGCGAACATCAGCTCACAAGGGGTAATTGAAACTTTTGGTGAACGTAACCGAGAAAAACTCTACGAATTGAGTAGTGGGAGATGGAAGACACTACAAAAAGAGAACCGTTATCTTAACGTCATGCACTTTCACCTACCGGATGGGACGACCTTTTTACGAATGCACGATAAAGAGCATTATGGTGATGATGTAGCCTCTTTTCGTCCAATGATTGCCCAGATTCATAAAACGCACAAAGGCGTCAGTGGATTTGAAATGGGGCGTCAGGGATTGGCATTTCGAATCGCCGAACCTATCTTTAAAGAGGGACAATACCTCGGAGCGTTGGAGTTCGGTTCTCGACCTGAGCAGATATTTGATGACATGAACTATTATAATGATCTTCATGGGGCACTGTTTGTGAAATATACCGATATTCCCCACAAACAGCCATCTTCTGAACTCAGAGTGCAAGGATATGATTTACAATACGACTCCCTTAATCATCCTCGACTACTGAGGGCTATTTTTAAAACAGGGTATTCTTTTATACCAAAGCAGACGTTCGAATTTGAAGGAAGAGTGTACAATGTTTGTGCATTTGATCTTTATGATTTTGAAGGAGAGATTTCAGCAAAAGCGCTCTTTTTTCAAGATATAACCCCGATTATCGATGAGTTCAAAGCCACTATTTTAAAATTGATTCTTTTTGTGTTTGGGCTTTTTGTTTTGGTTTTGTTATTTATCAACGTAGGATTCAAAAAGATTATAACAGCGCTCGATAAGGCTCATCGAGATTTACAAAAAAATCAAAATTTTATGCAGTTGATTTTGGATCATTCCGCCCATGCCATCATAACGACTGATAAAAGTGGCATCATTACCTTGTTCAACGCTAAAGCGGAGAGCATGCTCGGATATTCGGCGCACGAGCTAGTCGGAAAATTGACCCCAGGATTATTTCACAAACGGAGTGAAATGGAGCAGCGTGCAGTAGAATTTAGCCAAAGATTTGGCAAAACCATCCATCCGAATTTTGAGGTTTTTGTCGAAAAAACCAACCAAGGGCTAGAAAACGACGATGAGTGGATTTATATCACGAAATTTGATCGTGAGTTCAGTGTTCATCTGCATATAACCGCTTTGCGAGATAAAAATGGTGAGATCATTGGGTATATGGGGATGGCGGAAGACATCAGCGAATCCAAAGTATTGGAACGTAAACAAACTGAGTATCTTAAACTCATCGATGAGAATATTATCACCTCTAGCACCGATTTGGATGGGAATATAACCTACAGCTCTGAGGCATTTTGTCAAATCTCGGGGTATTCCAAAGAAGAGCTGTTAGGACACAATCACCGTATTGTTCGACATGAAGAGATGGCGGATAAGATATATGAGCAGATGTGGGGGAAACTGAATAATAATGAGATGTGGGAAGGGGAACTCAAAAATCGTACCAAAGAGGGCGGTTATTATTGGGTTCATGCCAAAATATACCCTATATATTCGGAAACAGGGGAAAAGTACGGCTATACCGCTATCCGCCAAGACATAACGGATAAAAAAAGAGTTGAAGAGATTTCGATAACGGATGCTTTAACCTCGATCTACAATCGCCGTTATTTTAATGAAGTTTTCCCCAACTATCTTAAAAGTGCACGTAGAAACCAAGACATAGCATGTTTTATTTTAATGGATGTAGATCATTTCAAACTCTACAATGATACCTATGGCCATCAGATGGGGGATGACGTATTGGTTCGTGTCGCTCAATGTATCAAAAATACCCTTCGCCGCGCAGATGACTACTGTTTTCGTTTGGGCGGTGAAGAGTTTGGGGTGTTATTTAAAAGTGATTCAGGGGCTAATGCGTCCGAGTTTGCCGAAACACTTCGACATAACATAGAAAATCTCGCTATTGTCCATGAGAAAAACAGTACCAATGCTTATGTAACGGTATCCATGGGAATGGCCGTACTCGAACTGGATACGGATTTATCCTGTGATGCACTCTATAAACACTCCGATGAGTTGCTCTACAGAGCCAAAGAGCTGGGTCGAAATCGAATTTGCACAACGATGTGTGCTAACACTTCTAAATCTTGATATTAGTCAATCTATATTAAGTCATTTTAGAGTACATTTTAGTGAATATTTAGGAGCCGGTATGTCTCTCTCTCTCTCTCTCGATTCGCGCCAAAAGGAACGGAAGTGGACAATAATCTTTTGAAGCTGTTCGATCATATACTCGATGTTCAACACGATGCCATATTTCTCAAAGACGCAGAAGCCAAGTGGATTTACGTCAATCCAGCAGGGATAGCTCTCTTGGAATTAGAAGGGGTCGAATGGCGCGAAAAAACAGACAGTGAGCTTGCTCTGCTACATCCCCAATACAAAGATACTTTTATACGCTGTATCGAAAATGAACGTCTAGCATGGAAGATGGGAACGACCATCTACTATGAAGAACGCATCATGGCAACGGATCATAGTGTATTTGTACTGGAAGTCCAAAAAATACCTATGTACGATGAGGGCGGTAACCCTCAAGCGATGTATACCCTAAGACGGGATGTAACCGCAAAACGATTAGCCCAACAGCAACTGCAGAAAAATGAATCCCATTATAAGTCACTTTTTGATAATGCCCCTTTTCCGTATCAATCACTGGATGTTAACTCGTGTATTTTAGAGGTCAATCAAGCTTGGTGCCAATGGCTCGGATATTCTAAACAAGAGGTTATCGGGCGCCCTATGGCTGATTTTTTGGGCAGTGAATCGATTGAGCGACTCTCAGAATTGTTTCCCCGTTTTCTCACGATAGGAGAAGTTAACAATATCGAGATGACGTTGGCACACCGCAGCGGACAAGCGATTAAGGCACTAGTGAGCGGTCGAATCGATTTGGATGTGCCGAAAGAATTACGCCATACACATTGTATTTTTATCGATGAGACATTTAAAGACAAACAAAATAGGGAACTACGTAAAGAACAAAATTACCTCCATTTTTTAATCAATTCTATTGGTGTATCGATTTATGGAATCGATCAAGAGGGGATGTGTACCTTTATCAATCCGGTAGGGGTTAAAACATTAGGATATAAAAATCCTTCAGAAATTGTCGGTAAATCGGTCCATGAACTAATCCACCACTCTTATCCCGATGGAAAGTATCTCCCTAAAAGCGAATGCAGATTACATCAGGCATATCAAAAAGGTAAACATCTCTACTCTGAAAATGAGACATTCTGGCGTAAAAATCATACCCCTTTTCCTGTTGAGTACTGGTCTCGTCCGTTGGTTGAAGAGGGGAAAATTATCGGAGCGGTGACGACATTTGTCGATATCAGTGAACGCTTAATCGCACGTACTCAGCTGATCGAGAGTGAAAAGCGGTTTCGCACCATGTTCGATCAAGCTCCATTGCCCTATCAATCACTCGATGGCAATGGTATTATCCTCGATATCAACCAAGCGTGGTTAGACCATTTCGGATACAAGCGCGATGAAGTCATCGGACATTCGTATCAAGAGTTTATTACCGAGTCATCGCTCTCTACCCTGTACAAAAATTTCCCAAATCTCGTCGCTCACGGAACAGTCAACAATGTCGAATTTGATATCGTCTGCAAAGATAGCTCTATTCGTCATATCGAGCTCGAGGGTCGCACCAGTTTGGATTCTCATGGTAAATTTCTTCATACCCACTGTATTTTGAGTGACATTACCGAAAAAACACGTTATGTAAATGATCTGAAACTCTCTGCACGGATCATCCAAAGTGCCGCAGAGGGGATCATGATCACCGATAGTGAACGCATTATCCTATCCGTCAATCCAGCCTTTACTCGCTTAACCGGATTTAAAGCGGAAGAGGTGATTGGTAAAAAACCCTCTATTCTAAAATCGGGACGACATGACTCTCTTTTTTATGAGGAGATGAATTTGACATTATCCAGAGGTGAAACATGGCAGGGAGAAATTTGGAATAAGAAAAAAAGCGGAGAGATGTACGCTGAGTTTTTATCGATCAATCCGGTTATGGATGATGATGGCTCTCTACTCCATTATGTCGGGATATTTGCCGACATCACCGAACAAAAAATGAGTGAAGATAAACTTCATTATTTAGCGCATCACGATGTATTGACGACACTTCCGAATCGAAGCGTTTTAGTCGAAAATGTCAATCACGCGATCGCGATGGCACAACGGGAAAATCGTCATGCTGCACTCTTGATGCTTGATTTGGATCGGTTCAAAGATGTCAACGATAACTACGGTCACAGTAGTGGCGACGAGCTTTTAAAAACGGTAGCGATTGAAATGCAAAATCGTCTCCGCTCCACGGATATGATCGCACGACTAGGCGGAGATGAATTTGCAGTACTGTTGCGAAACCTCTCTAATCCTCAAGATGCGGCAGAGGTAGCACATGATCTCATTGATATTTTAAACAGATCCTATCTCCTAGAATCAGGTGTTGAAGTATTTGTGGGCGTGAGCATCGGTATCGCGGTGGCTCCAGAACACGATGTTGATTCAGAAACCCTTATGCAGCATGCGGATATCGCAATGTATAACACAAAAACGCACTCGAAAGGGAGCTTCCAGTTTTATACAGATGAAATGACATTTCAAGCACGCAAACGGATAGAAATTGAATTGGGACTGCGCAGAGCGATCATTAATAACGAATTTCGGCTCGTCTATCAACCTCAAGTCGATATTACGTCCGGCACAATAAAATCGGTTGAAGCTCTTTTACGTTGGGATGATCCAGTGTATGGAACGATCTTTCCTTCCGATTTTATATCCATCGCCGAAGAGAGCGGTTTGATTCGAGAGATTGGCACATGGGTACTCGAAGAGGGGTGCCGTCAAGCCAAAGCATGGGCACAAGAGGATCAGGAACTCAGAGTAGCTATAAATCTCTCCTCACGACAATTCGAACAAGGAAGGATTGATGAACTCGTATTGTCAATTCTAAAGCGATACGATCTTCCGGGAAATCTGCTCGAATTGGAGATAACGGAAAGTATTTTATTGCATAACGAACCAGTGATTATCAAACAACTCGAAGCACTTAAAAATCAGGGGATAAAGCTTGCCTTGGATGATTTCGGTACAGGATATTCATCGTTGTCGTATCTCAAACAGCTCCCCTTTGATATACTCAAAATCGATAAGAGCTTTATCGACGGAATTCCTAATGAGAGTTCCGATACTCAGATCGCATCGAGTATCATCGCTATGGGGCATATTTTAGGATTTAAAGTGTTGGCTGAAGGGGTTGAATCGCACGATCAACTCATCTTTTTACAGGCAAAAGGGTGCGATGCGTATCAAGGGTATTTTAAAAGCAAGCCGATACCACCCGAAGGCATCCGTGAGATGATGAGTCACTAAAAGAGGAAGTTATGAAAGATCTATACCAAGAACATATCCATATTACCGAAGAGGTAAAGCACATCATCGATCCTCTCAAAATCGTCTTTCCTTCCGAGTACGGAAGATTTTACAGCGATATTGCACATTCACACGATATCGAACTAAAACCGGATGAGCTTCTCAATCGCGAAATGCTCGATGAAAAAATGGTACGTCATGTTGTGAGTTTAGTCGAATGTACCGACACAGCGATCGAAGCGATGGAAAAAGAAGACAAAGAGCTTTTAAAAACCGTACTGCTCAAAACAAAAATACTCCAACAAGAGATTCAAGAACTACAAGCGATTGTTTATGAAGACGGTTTAACTAAAAGTTACAATCGTAAATGGTTTGAAGATACGATTTTGACACATGATCACATAGCATTAAGAGAGAGTGGAATACTCGTGATGGTAGATTTAGATCGATTTAAAGATATAAACGATACCTATGGTCATATTATAGGAGATAAAGTGCTGATGCACATGGCGATAAAACTCAAAGAGAGTGGAGGTCGAGTTATCCGTTACGGTGGAGATGAATTTCTTGTAATTTTTGATGCTAAAGTCTCAGCAGAGGAGATTCGAACAAAACTAGATAAACTAATCCATTATTTCCAAAAAGTTCATTTTAAAGTAGAGCCACATTCATTTAAAGTCAGCTTTTCGTATGGCATGGCACCGTTTAATAGGGGTGATGATGTCTCTTCAGTTATTGAAAATGCTGATAAAGCAATGTATCTCCATAAAAAAACATTAAAAAGGTAAAACATGCATCTATTCATAAAACTATCTAAAAGGAAGCATAATGGCTAACAGTGAAATCTCTTTTCCGGACAAAAAATTTATCGTCTCTAAAACCGATTTACAGGGAAAGATCATCTACGGTAATTCATTGTTTATCTCGATGTCAGGATATACCGAGGAAGAACTCCTCGGGGCACCCCATAATATTTTGCGTCATCCCGAGATGCCTAAACTCATTTTTAAATACCTCTGGGAGTACATTCGTAGAGGAGATGAGATTTTCGCTTATGTCAAAAATCAAACAAAAGAGGGTGATTACTACTGGGTCTACGCCCATGTAACCCCATCATTTAATCAGAGTGGTCAAGTTATCGGATACCACTCGGCACGTCGTAAACCGACTGCAAAGGCGATGAATACCATCTTGCCCCTGTACCAATCACTGTTGAATACAGAACGCAGCGGTGGTGTAGCCGCATCTCAAAAGCTTCTCGATGACAAACTCAAACAATTAGGAAAAAGCTATGACGAATTTATCTTCTCTCTCTAAAGCACAATATGCCAATATGGCATCATTAGGATTATTTGCGATTTTGCTGACTCTTGAAGTAGTACTCTACGGATTCAACTTTTTACTCTTGATGGGATTGGTTAATTTCGCTCTAGCATGGGTGGTATTTGTAAACATCCGCTGGGCGCGTGCATCCGTTGCGCATGTTGCTAGCGTGATCAAAGATGCCGAAGAGGGAAATCTCGAATCCCGCATCATCCATATCAAAGATCACGGTGAAATGCATGACCTTTCATGGAGTATCAACGATTTACTCGATCAAATCGAGATATTTATGAGGGAGGTTAAAGCGGGTGTTGAAAAAGCGAGTGGAAAACACTACTATCGCCGCGTCCTCAACAGCTCATTGTCCGGTATCTATAACTATAATGCCTCTTTAGTGAACAAAGGTATCGATGCTATGGAAGAGAGCCACCATTTTATCGAACGGATTGAAGTGAACAATACGCTCTCAACCATCGGAAAAGGGGTTGCAGGAGGTTTGAGTGTGATACAAAAAGACTTAGGAGATAGTATCAGCCGTCTCAGCGATATTGTAAGTACGAGTCATAAAACGGCTGAAAATTCGAATCGTACTGTCAATGAACTCGAAAACATCACGGCCAAACTAAGCTCATTACTCGAACTGGTTGAAATCTCTACGACGTCGATCAATGCTCTCAACGAAAAAAGTACTGAAATCAGTTCCGTGCTAAATTTAATCAAAGACATTGCCGATCAAACAAATCTACTAGCCCTCAACGCCGCGATTGAAGCGGCACGCGCCGGTGAACACGGGCGAGGATTTGCGGTTGTTGCCGATGAAGTACGTAAACTCGCTGAACGAACCCAAAAAGCGACCGGTGAGATCGGTATCGCTATCCAATCTCTCCAACAAGATGCAGGAGAAATCCAATCAAATGCAGAAGCAATGAGCGATATAGCCAACCTCTCCAGCGACGCAATCGAAGAGTTTCGAGATGTCCTGCATGAATTTAACACCGATGCGGTTGAAACCTCCAAAGCGGCATCAACGATTGAAGGTTCGACTTTTATTACCCTCGCAAAAATCGATCATATTATTTTCAAATCCAATGCGTTCAGTGCGATTTTCCACGGTCATACAACCTCGACATTTGCCGATCATCATGACTGCCGTCTGGGTAAATGGTATGAGACAGGTATCGGAAAGTCCCATTTTGCTCACTTGCCGAGCTATTCAAAAATGGATACCCCGCACGCAAAAGTGCACAATGCCGTTCACGCCAATCTTGAATTTATCAAAGAGGGCGATCATGTGACCGAAAACAAAGAGGCGATTATTCGTAACTTTACCACTATGGAAGAGGCGAGTGAAGAGTTGTTTACCCACATGAACAATCTCCTTGCAGAATCGATACAACGATCTTAAGGGATAATGTTTGTTCATACAAATTACTGTAGTCAAGGAAGCTAATGACCTATCATGAGATCGGAGTTCAAGTAGTTGAAATACATGAACAGCTACGCTCAATGTGGCCTCATTTACGTCGAATTGCGATAGCGTTGTACGACCATCAAAATGACGAACTCCATACGTTTATTAACTCTACCGATGGAGGATCACCGCTAAATCACTACACTCAAAAGCTCTCGGAAGTACCGAGTCTTTTGCATTTGGTACAAACCAAAAACTCCCGAATTATCGATGATTTGGATATTTTTTCCACGCATCATACCCTTCATTCCGAGAAGATTTTAGAGGCAGGATTTCGTTCGAGCTATACGGTTCCGATATTTCGTCATGAAAATTCTCTTTTAGGATTTATTTTTTACGATGCGGATGAAAGAGAGTTTTTTACCGATTCGATGCAAAAACATTTGGACGTTTATTCTGAACTCATCGAATCGATGGTGATAGCCGATATTTTACCACTACGTATGGTACAAGCCGCTGTGAGCATAACCCAGACAATGGCCCGCTACAAAGATGAAGAGACAGGTGAACACATCGCCAGAATGGCGCATTATGCCAGAGTGATAGCAGCAAAAATAGCAGAAAAAACTCCTCTGAGCGATTCGTTTATTCAATATATACTTTTGTACGCTCCATTGCACGATATAGGAAAAGTAGGGGTTCCGGACGCTGTTTTACTCAAACCTGGTTTACTCGATGAGGGAGAAACCACTATCATGCAGACCCACGTTACCAAAGGAGTTGAGATTATAGATGCCCTTTTGGAAGAGTTCGATTTGGGAGATCAGCCGCATACCTCGATATTGAGAAATATTGTCGCGTATCACCATGAACGACTTGACGGATTAGGCTATCCCTATGCACTAGCTGCAGATACAATTCCCCTAGAGAGTAAAATTGCAAGCGTAGCAGATGTATTTGATGCATTAACATCGGATCGTCCTTATCGAAAAGGGTGGAGCACCGAAGAGGCAGTGGCATACTTGCAAACACATTCGGGAACCCAATTCGATCCACAGTGTGTTGATGCTTTGATCGCGTCATGGAATGAAGTACAAGAGATTATGCACCTCTTTAAATCTTCGAAAGCAACATCGGTATGAACCTAAAATCTATAGTTTTTTTAGGGGTTTTACTCAGCTTTATCCTCACAGGAAATCTCTACGCATCAACGCAAGAATCGATAACCTTGCAGCTCAAATGGACTCACGCGTTTCAGTTCGCCGGATATTACGCCGCTAAAGAAAAAGGGTACTATAAAGAGGCGGGGTTGGATGTCAATATCGTAGAAGCGACCCCCTCCATCGATCCGATCAAAGAGGTTTTAGAGGGGAGAGCGCAATACGGGGTGGGCACAAATAGTCTTTTGCTCTCCTATGCTCAAGGTAAACCGGTGATAGTTCTCGCGGTTATTTTTCAGCAATCTCCCTATGAAATTCATACCTCTCCTTCCATTACCTCTCTTCATGATTTAATTGGAAAAAAGTTGATGATGGAACCGCAATCCGAAGAGCTGTTAGCCTATTTGCAAAAAGAGGGTATATCTCCAGATCAAATTCAACTTACTCCTCACTCATTTAATCCTCAAGATTTAATAGACGGTAAAACCGATGCGATGAGCGGATACGTCACTAATGAGCCTTATTATTACAGTACAAAAGGGTTTACATTTCGAACCTTTACTCCAAGATCAGCGGGAATCGACTTTTATGGGGATAATCTATTCACCACCCAAAACGAACTAGCGTCTCATCCTGAGCGAGTAAAAGCATTTCGAGAGGCAAGTATGCGAGGATGGGCATATGCAAAAGAGCACAAACAAGAGATTATTGATCTCATTTTGCTAAAGTATAATTCCAATCTTACTAAAGAACATCAGTTATTTGAAGCGGATCAGATGATTCCTCTGTTACAGCCTGATTTGATTGAAATCGGCTATATGAATCCCGCACGATGGGAACATATCGCCGCAACACTCGCAACACTTGGGATGATCCCTAACAATTATAATCTTGAATCTTTTATCTATACTCCAGATAATTCTAACCTCCCTCAATGGGTCTCAAAATTTGTGCTGATTGCATTACTTGTCATTATATGTATTGGTGGAGTATTGTTCTATTTTATACGACTCAATAAACGACTACGAGAGCAGCAAGAGCTTATCAAACAAACTAATGCAAAATATCAGCATATGGTCGAAAATGTCGCAGGTGAGTATTGTTTTTACATCCATGACACTAATGGAATTGTTACCTATGTGAGCAATTCTATCTATGATATGCTGGGGTATACTGTCGACGAGGCAAAAGCCCATTTCGGTGATTTTCTCACCGACCATCCAATAAATTCACAAATCTATACATCGACGGAAGCAGGTTTGCAAGGGATTAAACAGCCTCCCTATCTCGCACAATTTGCCCATAAAAACGGAACACAAAAATGGATTATGGTAAATGAAACGCCCATGTTTGATCATGATGGAGAGGTGATTGGTATTGAGGGAATTATGCATGATGTAACACCCCAAAAAGAGTATGAAGCACAATTAAAAACATATCAAGAAAAGCTCGAGACCATGGCTCACTACGATAGTCTTACAGGGCTTCCAAACCGTATGCTTCTACTGGATAGACTTGCAGTGAGTATCGCACACTCAAATCGTGACGATACGATGCTAACCGTCTTCTTTCTCGATATAGACGGGTTTAAAGCGATAAACGATACCTATGGGCATCAAATGGGTGATGAACTTCTTAAAATGATAGCAGAGCGGATGAAACTTGTACTCCGAGAAGAAGATACGATTGCTCGTTTGGGTGGGGATGAATTTGTGGGAGTGATGTCTAGGCTAAACACGCAAGAAGATATTGTCCCTATTTTAAATCGACTGTTAGAATTGGTATCTACTCCGGTTGAAATCAATGATGCCTCTTTGCAAGTCAGTGCCAGTATCGGTGTGACGTTTTATCCGCAAGATGCTCAAGACTCTGATTTGTTATTACGGAATGCCGATCATGCTATGTATTTGGCAAAGCAGCTTGGGAAAAATCGATACTGTTTTTTTAATGCTTCAACTAAGAATACCCAATAATTCTAGAGATTTGAAAGACTTTCCATTAGCAAAAAAAGGAGTAACACGTACTATGCATACTATTGATAGCGACAACTTTTTACAACTCATCACACAGCATCTTCCTGATATGCTTTGGGCAAAAGATAGAGAAGGTAAATACCTCTTTGCAAACCGTGCTATATGCAAAAATCTTCTCATGGCTCATGATACAAAAGAACCTATCGGCAAAACGGACCTGTTTTTTGCCCTCAGAGAGCGTTCTACTCAACCTCAGAACCCAAACTGGCATACTTTTGGAGAGCTCTGTTTCAACTCGGATGCGGTTGTACTTGAACGTATGGAGCCTATGAAGTTTGAAGAGTATGGAAATATTAAAGGTGAGCTTACCTATCTCGAAGTGCACAAAGCTCCTTTTTACGATGAGAATGGTCTCTTAATCGGTGTTATCGGGAGCGGGCGTGATATTACTGCCCATAAAAAAGCAGAACAAGCTCTCACGATTACAAACCGTCTGATCGAGAGTGGCCCCGTTGTTGTTTTTGAGTGGCGTGCAGAGGCGGGTTGGCCTATCAATTTTGTCTCTTCCAATGTTACTACTATTTTTGGGCTTGATTATTATAAGCTCATGAGTGGAGAAGTAAAATTTAGTGACTATATTTATACGCAAGACATAGAACGAGTTGTTCAGGAGGTGGAGAACTACCTCTCCATAAATGAGAAGCATTTCACGCAGGAATATCGTCTACAGCTTGACGACGGTTCAATAATTTGGATCAAAGATTTTACGGTCGTTGAATATTTTGAAGATAAAAATCCAATTATCAAAGGATATATTTTTGACAATACCGCAGAGATATTAGCCCAAGAAAAAGCACTTCGTTTTTTCAGTTATGATCATCTCACACAACTCCCAAACCGTCAAAAACTGTTACAAAATATGCTAGAAACTCCACCTAAAGCGTGTGCAATTTTCAATATCGATAGCTTTCGAGAGATCAATGATTTTTTTGGAACTACCGCTGCGGACAATATCTTGGCACAGCTTTCAAACCATCTGATGGAGATGGAATTTCCCGTGTATAGAATCGGTGGGGATGAATTTGCAATGCTCTTTTATGATTCACTCACGCACGAGCAGTTAAAAGAGCGTATTGAGACCATTCTTGCTCATATTCAAAGTGCTGTATTTGTGATCGAAAAAGAGGTTATCAATCTTCGTATGAGTGTCGGTGCAGCCCTCGGAAATGAGAAACTCCTCACTCGAGCAGATATTGCCCTACACCAATCCAAAGAGAAAAAACTCTCTATCTCCATTTACGAAGAACGGGAAAATATCGAAGAAAATTACAAACGCAATATCGCTATGGCGGCAGCCATTCATCAAGCACTTAAAGAGAACCGAATCATCTGTCATTATCAACCGATTGTTGGCTTTAATGATGAAGTACAGAAATATGAAGCGCTTGTGCGTATGATTGATAATGATGGCAACATTGTAGCACCCATCTATTTTCTTCCAATCGCAAAAAAAACAAAACTCTACTCACAAATCACTCGATGTGTCGTAGCGCAAGCATGTAATAAGTTTCAACATAGTGAGAGTGAATTTTCGATTAATCTCTCCATTGACGATATCAATGATCCATACACCGTTCAAGAGATCATAAAAACCATGATTGACACCAATACTTCAAATCAGATAGTATTTGAGATATTAGAAACCGAGGGAATTGAGAACTATACGTCCGTTACTCGTTTCATCAAACAAGTCAAAGCACTTGGCGCTAAGATTGCCATTGATGATTTTGGGACAGGGTACTCAAATTTTGAACATATATTACGTCTCGATATTGACTATATAAAAATTGACGGTTCACTGGTTCGAGGTGTCGCGGGTGATGAACGATTTCGTATCATCATTGAAACTATCAATGAGTTTGCAAAGAGGATGAATGTTAAAACCATCGCTGAGTATGTTTGTGATGAGTCGGTTTATAATGCCATCAAAGCTATAGGGATTGACTATTCGCAAGGGTACTTTACAGGCAAGCCATCATCGCTTTAAAAATATTTTATAGGGGAAACTCTAGATTTTCACAGAATAGTAACTTAAATGCGGTGACCCTTTTATCGAAATCTCTACCGATTTGATTCCAGGAGAATTACTGATCGAATTTTCAATATAATTTATCTTATGTTAACCAAAATGAATTAGACCTTTTTATTATTAATCAAAGTCTATTTCTTACTACCTTATACGCTTCAATCACATCTTCAAACGATGGTAACTCGCCATAAACCAAACTTGAGAACGTTGTTTCATAGTAACGTTTTAATGGGGCTATCGTTCCAGTACTATCCATATTAACCGGTGATTCCAATATAGGTTTGCTTGCCCACTCTGCAATATTACGATCTTCTTCTATCACCGTATTCATCATTGCTTTAAATGCATCTGAGTGAATAAATTGATACGTTTTTGGATCTTTAATCAACCAATATATGTCATAAAAATGACGAATCTTTGCCTGTAAATAATCATGTCCTTCATAAGATGCCCGAGAAACTGCACTGATTTTTTCACACAAAGTTCTTTGTGTTTCAAGAACATTTACCTCAAATGATTCAAGTCCATATTGTTGTATTAGATCATTAGCGCCTTTTGAGAGCAAAAACTCAGTAATATAGGTTGAAATATTTTTTCGGCTAAATGGTGTTGGGTTCGCAAACGCATTTAACTCCACAATTAAAACATCTACCGCATCGCCAAATTGTCCTTGTGCAATTCTCGGATAATGGTGAACAGTTTTTCGTAAACTTGACCCTTTACTTTCTTGTCGATGTTTTTCAATCACTCTCAAAATGTCTGGTAGAAGTATTTGTTCAACCACTTTGAGCTTATTTTTGATTTGATTGCCACTTAGCCCATCAGCGATGTATGCCAGATCAATATCTTCTGAAAACCGGTGAATCAGTTTGTGAGCTTTGGATAAAGCGGTTCCCCCTTTAAAGACGACACGATTAAATATTTCTGGGTCAGAATGAGCTAAGTTTCGTAAAATCATACATAGCCAATAATCTTTTTCAATGTAAATTTCACGCATGCCAAGCATATCTGCAGATAGCGTTATCAGTTCTGAGAAAAGCTCAGGATTTTCATGAAGCGTCATACTATTTTCCATTCACGTCCATATTTTAAAACACTCTCTTTGATTCCCAGCCTAAACGTCGTTGTAGTGTTTAGACTTTGCTTGATTGCATCGGTATATTTCTTACAATCAAGCTCCTCCAAAATAGCACCGATCAATGCTCTGGTTCTCGGTGTAAAATCGAGTGTCAGTTTGGAAAGTTCTTTTTTTTCTACATCACTTAATAGCGTAATAATACCCTTAATATTGATCAACACCTCTGAAGGTGTAGCATCAGGTATCTTTTTTATTTGACGAAGAGCATCAAGGATTTGGAGCAATTGAACATTTGATTTTTTAGAAGATCGTCTTTGCCGAACCAGTTTGATTTTTGTGTTACCGATCATGATTGTTCGCGGTTCCATCGTTGTCGCAATTTCAATAACAGATGGTATTTGTGTTGTCAATCCTAACCGGTTATACGCCATTATTCCTGTCTCATACCCCTGCCCTGCTTTTTGATAAGCTTGAACAATTGCTTCTTCAGTTGGACGAATCGGACCAAACGTACCTTGAGCGGCTTTGTAAAATCGTCCGCGTGTCAGTTTTTGAATAGCACCTTTTTTATAAAGACGAGAAAGTTCAATGGCAGCGGCAGCTTTATCACATTTAAAATCATCATAAGTAAATATTTGACCATTGGGATATTTTTCAATCAATGAACGTACGACAGAAGCCGATGACATGAACTCTCCTTTTTTAAAGAAAGTATAGCATATTTTGAAATGTATTTATATATTTTTACTTATCATTTTTTTATAAATATTCAATTAAGATTAAGCTATCTATTGATAAACTTATACATATCTTTGATTAAAACACCTTTATTAACTCACATCTTCAAGATGGAGTAGCTCCGCATAGCTGGAAAGAAATAGAGAGATGTAAAGATGAGCTTTCGGGTAATCCGCTGGATAAAAGGCTCCGACATCGATGCGCGATGATCATCGGTACTTTAAATATATGTGCACTAGGCAGTAACGCACAATCCAAACGGCTAAAGTTACAGGACCTATGCTCATGCTATCTTTTTTGAAAAGCAAAATGCTCTTCGAAACATGAACTATCCTATCCTTTTTCATTGTAAAAACTCTTTTTAAACCGCCCACATTTGAATTGATTTCTCAAAAAAATGAGACAGTTCCAATGGAACAGAGACGGCAACGGCAAAGCCGTTGTTAAAAAGTCGTTTAAGACCCCAGAAAATCGAGCTTATGAAGCATTTCGAACCGCTTCAAAACACCCCATAAAACCGCTCCACTGTATTGAAGCACATGCCCTTCTGCAGGACCATGACAACCTCCAATTAAAATCAATGGCGACTTTCCCTTCTAGCAGTCCTTATCGCCTGATAACCTCACATACAACAGACTAAAACAGCCCTTCCCTACCCGTTGTTCGCGATTATAAAATCGCAGATGGCTTCGAGCCACTGACCACACCTACCTGTATTTAGTCCGTTTGTCACCTCCATGGGAGGGTGAATGTGGAGTCAAACAATCCCAAATCACGGTGCGGTCAAGCCGCATCACTTTATCAATTTTCAAGCGGGTACACGCTCAAACAATTCAAAAATTCTCATTAATAAAAAAAGGAGTTTTAAATGATTCACGATCTATATAACGCCGCTGGGCGATTGCACGGCTTTTTCAAAAATAACCTTGTTGCCTCACCCGATCAGATCCGAAAATGGCTCGAACTGATAGATGCCGATCAAAGCAAACTTTTGGATAATAAGCCACGGTTTTCAGGATTCAAACCAACTACAGCAGCCGCATTACGACGATACGAAGAAGATATCGATGTTCTATCAACTGATGGTATGGGCGAACGTGCTATTCACACTGCACTTCATAAACGTTACCCTTTCGCTAAAAACATACCTTCGGCGTCAACCATTCGCCGATTTTTGGAGCGAAAAAATGGCTAATTTGAAAGGTTCATCATTTCAAAAACAGATAAGAGACGCCCTCATCAGACTTGATGCAAGAGGAATAAAACGCACTGGCAACGCTCGATTCGATGGACTTGCACACAGCCATGCAGTGCTAAAAAAACGAAAACAGATATTGAAAGAATTTTCTCGATATCTTGATGCAAAAGGATTTTTTGCAAAGCTAAATCTACTGATGACTCCCGGAAACATTGAAATGTTTTTAATTCAACGAACTGATATGATGGTTCTGTCGACTATTGAAAACTACATTGCAAACTTCTCAGCCCTGATCAAAGGACTCCGTTTAAAAAACATTACGGTTGCCGAAACAACCGATTATGAGTTTTTTCAGCGACTCAAAGATCAACTGGGCCGACCCGATCCAACCATTTATAAGACCGGCCGCTACATGGATGAAAAATCTGTTCTGAGAATGCTTGATCGGCTGCCTCATCGCTCTAAAATTGTTGCGATTATTCAATACAAGCTTTGTTTCCGAGCTTCCGAAGCCTTGCTAATCGCAAATAACCCTTCAAAATACCTCATTAATCTGACCATTATTGATGTGAAAGGAAAAGGTGGACAAGTCTATCCCGATAAGCCGGTAGATTCAGAGTTGGCTGAGCTAATCTATTCAGCGCTTCCAATCAGTCGATCAACGTACTATCGCGATCAGAGAAAAGCACTTCAAGGTAAAAACCGCCCTCATGACTTACGTTTAAGTCATATTTGTGATTTATACGATTCTCTCAGAGATGCCGGTGAGTCTCATGAGCAATCGATGACGAAGGCCAGTAAGGCATCCAATCACCACCGCTCTTCTGTAACCGGTGGATATCAGGCTCGGCGCTAATTGCGTCGACCAACTAAAATACAGGAAAAATCATCTCAATGGTTCCATTTTAATCGTTTCATTTTTCAATATTGTTTGCTCTTTCGCTCCCTTTTTATACCTGACTGCTAAGGTAATCTGATAAGTATCATTCATCGTTTTTACCGACTGTGGGTGGGCATACCCTTCCAACACAATATTTTTAGTCGATTTTGGTGGGACACTTAATGGATATTTTGAAGAGGCTACGTAAAGTATTTTCTTACCCCCGTATGTAAAATCACTCGCTTGAATCTCGATAAATTCATTGGATTTGTTCGTCAACGCCACTTCCCAATAGGACGTCATCCCTGTTTTATGGGCGAATAATACGTTGAGTACTTTATCTTCCATTTCGTAGCCATTGAGATAGTTGTAGCGGATATCGGTAATGGTTAGATGTTTTGGTAAAGACACATACTCTGTTTTTAACGGTAATGTTTTGTCATAGATAAAGGAATATTTCTTATTTGCATTTGGCACATCAACAATCACCGTATCTTTTAGAGCATTGCACGTGAAATTTTGAGACAGGATTTGCGCTATTTTTGAAGCTGGCATCAACGCTTCGGTAGTGATCACCGGCTGTAATGTTTTAAGAAAGTTCTTATCCAGTAGCCCTGTTTTATCTTGAAGTGCTATCGTCTCTTGCGAACGTTTCAATCGGCATTGATCGGCTTGCGGTTTATTTACGTTGTAATTATTTAAAAGAACCGGAAAAGTGTTCTGCACAAAATTCCGAGCCGACTCTACCTGTGCTTCAAATTCTTTTGGTGCTTGATATAAAGATCCATACGATTTGCAGTCGTTCTCTGTTATACGTGTTTTACCGGTAGTCGGATAAAACCCTTTCGATAAACAAGCACTCTTCTGCTCTTCGGTGATATTAACTGTCACATGATCGTATTGATATCCGTAGCTGTAGGAATAATTGTATGAATCATGTCTGTTTACACTGCTTGGATTTGAACCGGATACTTTTAAGATTGGGATTGATTGCGCCGATGTTAAATACTGAGCTCCGCCGTTTGCTCTAATGTGATCGTTAAATGTGAGATACAATAGATTCTTGACTTCATTTTCTTTGAGATTTGTGATTGCATTTTTATCAAGTTGACTAGTATTGAACTCAGGCAATGTTGCTGATGAAGCACTGCTGCATCCTGACAGAAGCAACAACAAACTTACCGATGCTATTGATGTATATATTCTCATTTTTTCTCTCTTATTCAAATATTTTTTTTACTAGCCACACCGGCGAGGTTACAACGGCGGCAACAATCGCTCCTGCGATAACAACCGGTGTCGCGACTGCGACTGCGACATCTTTTGCAGTTATTCCACTCTCTTCATTTTGAACCGTTTGCTGTTCTTGGGGAGCAGTTATTCCTTCATCGGAAACATTGGATT
>CAZKJU010000015.1:0-34028 GCA_964553185.1 uncultured Sulfuricurvum sp. | reverse complement strand
TAATACTGCATCTTTCAGGTGTGGAAACGTAGGTCGCCGCCTGGCCTCAGATTTATACTCAATTCTTCTTTTTTAATCAATCACAACAACTATTTTTTTCTCATTTCTAAAAACTCATTTATTATTGAATAGCTCACTTGTACAATACAAATAAGGATAGTGTAGGAATATGGATTCGATAATTATCAATGAAGCACGACAAAAATGCTATAAATGTTATCGTCCTCTAAGTTCTTGTATGTGTTCTTGTGTCAAACCCATAGAAACTAAAACAAAATTTGTGATTTTAATGCATCCAAAAGAGTTTAAAAAGACCAAAAACGGTACGGGTCACTTAACTCATTTATCATTACCCAATTCCGAACTGTATGTTGACGTAGATTTTAGTGAGCATAAAGCGATCAATGCGTTGATAAATAACGATAATAACCTCTGTTATGTCCTTTATCCCGGAAAAAACAGTATTCATATCAACACTCAAAAGATTGATCCTCAAGGAAAACAGATTATTATCTTTATCATCGATTCCACGTGGCCATGTTCGGTAAAAATGCTCCGTTTGAGTCGTAATCTTCAAAAATTGCCAAAGATCAGTTTTACCCATACCAAAACATCTCAATTTCAGATCAAAGAGCAGCCAAAAGAGTTTTGTCTCTCAACTATTGAATCAACGCAAACTATTTTAGAACTTTTGAATGTTCAAGGATTAGAATCGATAGAAGAGGGTGCTTTGAATAAGTTTTTAGACCCTTTTTCATCAATGGTTCAATACCAATTAAAATGTGCCACGAGTGCGGAAGTCAATAACCCACGATTTATAAAACATAGTTAATGATCTCGTGCGAAATAGCCCGCACCCAAAAGGGCCGTTTCGGGATTCAGAGAGACTTTTAGCGTTATGGATCGAAGCATCGGTTCAAAACGTCCTTTCGAGACAAAAGCATTAATAAAAGTTTCCTCTTGTAAAAATGGGAGTATTTTGGGTGCGATTCCTCCACCGATGTACACTCCTCCCAATGACATCGTTTTGAGCGCCAGATTACCGGATTCTGCACCATAGATTTCACTAAATAGTCGTAATGTTTCAACACAAAGTGAATCTTTATGAACGAGTGCCCCTTCACTGATACGAGCACTCTTGTCTGCCGTATCATCAAGGTTCGTCATAAAATCAGATTCATTACCAAAACCGCTATCCACTAAAAAAGTATAAATAGCTGTGATGCCTGGCCCCGATAATATTCTCTCCAAACTAACATGTTCAGGATAACGGAGACGAAGCCATGTTAAAAGGGCATCTTGCTGAGAATTGAGGGGAGCAAAATCACAATGTCCCCCCTCAGATGCAATCGGATGGTAGTTTTTACCATCAAAAAAGAGCATCGCTTCGCCTAAACCTGTTCCTGCAGCGATAACGGCACGATTTCCCTGTGCAGGAGTTGCATTAGGGTTTAGATTAATAAATTCATCTTCGTCTAAATAGAGCATTCCATAGGCTGTGGCTTCCAAATCATTCAGTAAAAAAACCTGATCGATACCGAGGAATTCACGTAAATCTATTGTAGAGATATCCCAAGGGAGGTTTGTGGTACGACATCGCCCATCGATAATAGGACCTGCTATCCCAAAAGCAGCGGAAGTAATCTCTGATCCTTTAGTCATTTGGATAAATTCACGAATGACATCACTAAAACTACTGTATTTTTGACTACTAAACTGGTGTTTAGCGTTAAGTACTAAGGTATTGTTGTGTATCTCAAAGAGGGCTAATGAAGTCTTGGTTCCGCCAATATCACCTGCTAATATCATTGCTCTACCTTTATTGTGGGGATAATAAATACATCAACGCTTCTATAAACAATTCAGCCGTCTTTTCTGGAGAATAGGTATACATCTCTTCCCATGCCAAGGCACGAACATCGTCATAGTGTTCTTCATGCGGATGCTGTTGTTTCCATCCAATCCGTACGGCATGACCGATTAGAACATCCAAAACAAGATCGTTTTCGATATAGAGATCAGGCATTTGTTTAAATACTTTAGAGAGACTTTCGATCACTTCAATGTTCAGTTGACGGTATTCAGGTGATTCTATGCTTTGTAAAAGATCATCAATACGGTGGGCAAAGCTTTGTTCCCCGGCTGTTGAATCAAGTGTCAATTCTGAACCGATACGACTTTGCATACTGTATTTATCACCGATAACCAGTCCATTACATTGACGTAAAAGATGCCAAACATCTTGGTAAAAATCTTGTGAAATTCGACTCATCATCCCTTCTAAAACACGCCATTCAAGCCAATCATCATTATATCGAGATGATTCAGAAAATGTGTCCAATTGAATACTCTTGAGTGCAGAGATACCTGAACTGGTGAGATTTTCTTGGGATTTTAGTTGCGATACTTCGAGTGAAAAAGAGCGCAAGATGGAGTGAATCCGCTCATATATATCATGCGGGGCAAGGGTAATCAAATGCTCATAGGCATCGGGAATAGAGAGGTGTCGTTCGCGTATGATTTGCCCTACGAGAAGTTGTACAAAGTACCAGGTACGAAGCGTGAGCATATTGCTAAAGAGCTCCGGTTCGCTTTGGATGAGCTGTCCTAAATGAATCATAATTTCTTGGGTTAGGACCGCTTCGGCAGTATTGTTGCCGCATGATTCATGAATAATCTCAACAATTGCGGTATTTTTAAGAGGCTTTGAAAAGGTTGCTTTTTCACTGTAGGCACGCCCTACGGCAAGCCGTTTTTGATGGATAATGATATCTAAAAGAGCATCTTCAAGCCGATCATCGTATTTTCCTAATATTTCTGCGAACCTGCGAATATTGTTCCAATCTTGTTTATGGGCTACCGATTCATAATGGTGTTCAATAAGATTGGAATCATGATGGGAGAGATCATCTTGATCTAAGGAGTAGAGTTCAAGCTCATCAAGTTTTGTTGGATCGATATTTTCGATTCGTTCAATGTTTGCATTATTTAAAATACTTTGTAAGGATCCTAAATGGATGGGGATGGAATTACATGTTCCTTTTTGGAGTTCATAAAGCAGCTCAAAAATGACCTCATTTTGATGATCTACAAGCATGTTCTCACGGACAAAAAAAGGTAGGAGCGGCTGATTATGCTGATCCCAATGTGTTGCTAGGAATTTTAATGAGGATCGGAACCGTTTTACCAGCAGTGTTGTGTCGTAACTGAAATAGAATCCTCTTGGATTAAAGTAATAGGGGAGAAAGACTATCTCTTGTTGCTCTAATAAATGAAGACGTGCGGTGGTTATGGTTCTCGCCGCAATCAGCGGACGACCGCTAAGAGAAAGTTTAGTATTGCATCCAAGCAGGGTGTGAATTTTGGAAAGTTCAGAAGCGTGCATTACACGTATCGGATACAAATCTTTGAGAGTTTCGCTGTAGATGCCGTTATCAAGGAGTTTTTCTTTTACTGTTTCATTTTCAGCTATGAGAGTAACGAGGGGATGAATGGTTCGCTTAAAGCCGATCCGTTCCCGTCGGCAAAGTGGATCAATGTCGTGAGGACGGAGGAGACCGTCTTGGATCAAGTCACTGAGGATAAATAGACTTTGAGCCCAAACCAATGGAATATTTTCATTGGGAATACGCGGTTGGCTCCCCGGATTCTCTTTTTCGGCATCGATTAATTCTCTAGGAAGTATGTAAAGCTCTGGTAAGAGTTTATCCCCCTCTACTTCTACGAAAAGTGGTTCGAGTTTCTCTCTCCAATAGTTCACTTCATCACTCTGATCACGCATGAGTGCATCAAGTAAAAAGTAAGTAAAAAAGAGGGGCCATTCCGACTCGATATCGGAAAATTCACGTAGTTCAGAGGGCTCATAGTGGAGACGTGATGGGTCTTCGATACTGCTTTGATGACCATCGAGCAAAAAGCGTTTACATCCGTAATTTCCCGCTAAGAGGGTGATGATTTTATTTCGTGTCAGCTCGATGAGAGATTCATCCTCAATCGCATAGGCGGGATAGCCGATGATGCTTAGGAGGGCGGCATCAGTCTCTTTTGAATTGGATTCTCGCGGCAATAATCCCTGTAATGTAAAACGTGAACGGGCGATATCACTGGGGATAACGTGAATGATCCCCTCTTGACTCACGACATTACCGAAAAGGTTAAATCCGCTCATCGCCTCCAGCGCTGCTTTTGCCATTCCTACCGAGCTGCAATTGATCTCAGTCGTTCCATGATTTATTTTATTACCCCTCTCCCAAATACCATAATCGGCTGTACAATAAGTGTGGCTAATATAGTGGACGAGGTTTTGAATAAAATTGACTTCATCCACCGTATAAATGAGTTTCAGACCAGAGGCGATCATTTGAGCCATCATTAAAAGGTACAAAGAGGTCGCATCCAGCTGTAAATGCCCCCACTCATCGTCACCGACAACGGCTAAACCGCTGGATGTTCCATATTTTGCGTGGAGTGCATCGGTAGGGTTGAGGGTGGTTTTGAACGTCTCAACACGGTTGGATTGGCGCATCATCGACATTAATAGACCGCGCATCAGTTTCACAACACTTTGACTGAGGGTAAAACTGCGCAGATCATCTGGATTATGTTTACGGTAAGAGAGAGAAAGTCCCCAGACTGAAAGGATACTGTAAACGTTATCTCTCACCCATGCATCGGTATAATCGCCATGGGCTGTGATGGCGGTACTCGCAGGCAAAAGTCCCGTAATAGGATCCTGGCGTGAGAGGATGATTTTATCAATCGAAATATAATGTTTTTCGAGCAAAGAGTGTATGTGTTCTAAATGCATTCGGGACCTATGTTATTGATTCTGTTTTATATGTGCAATAGCTTCGTTGCAAAGTTGTGTAATGTGTTTAAAATCTTTTGTCTCTAATGAGGTTTTGGGAACGATCCAGCTCCCTCCTGCACAGAGTACATTGGGAAGTTTTAAAAAACCGTTAATGTTAAGCATATTTATTCCCCCAGTTGGACAAAAATACAAGGAGGGAAATGGACCGTAAAAGGCTTTTAAAATTTCGATTCCTCCAACGGCAGTTGCAGGGAAAAGTTTACAATATTGAAAGCCGTTGTTGAGAGCTAACATCACTTCTGAAGCGGTAGCGACACCGGGAATCAACGGCGTATTTAAAGCAGTGGATGCTTCCATGATTTCATGATTGATCCCTGGGCTAAAGACAAATTGAGCACCGTGATCGACTGCATTTTGGAATCCTTCGCGATTGATGACGGTTCCTGCGCCGACTGCCATTTGCGGAAACTCTTTTGCAATAATTTCGATCGCTTTGAGCCCCGCTTCGGTACGTAACGTGATCTCCATCACCCCGATTCCCCCCTCTAGCAATGCGTTAGCAAGGGGGAGTGCATCCTCGGCATTGTCGATGGCAATGACCGGAACAAGGGGAGAAATTTTCATTACATCATAACTATTCATGCGCGCTCCTCACCGATACTCTCAAAAATTCCGGCTCCCTCTTCAGCACTTTTAACCGAAGCGCGGATAGCACTAAAAAGTTCACGTCCAAACCCATAGTGGTTCCCTCCTAAATCGGGGAGTTCGATGGTACGCTTCTCCAATGTCTGTGGATCCACTAAGAGTGTCACTTCTCCTTTGTGGACATCAAATCGGATTCTATCTCCATTATGAATTTTAGCCAGTATTCCGCCATTGGAGGCTTCAGGGCTCATATGAATCGCTGATGCAACTTTGCCCGATGCTCCCGACATACGCCCATCGGTGATAATGGCGACATTGAATCCTCGCTCTTGCAACACTCCAAGCGGCGGCATAAGCCCGTGTAGCTCCGGCATTCCGTTGGCACGAGGTCCTTGATAGCGGACAACGGCGATAAAGTCTCTCTCCAACTCACCGCGCTTGAAAGCTTCTTGCAACGCTTCTTGGGAATCAAATACAGCCGCTTCTGCCTCGATAATGAGGTTTTGATCTTTGAGTGCGGAGGTTTTGATCACACTTCGTCCGATGTTCCCTACGAGAAGTTTCAGACCGCCCTCGTCACTAAATGGCGCTTCCACACTCGATATTACCGAAGTGTCTCGTGAGTTTTGCGGACCGGAGATAAATTGAACACCGTTTTGAGAGAGGGAGGGCTCGACAACGTAATGCTCCAAGCCGCGTCCCATAATCGTCTCTGTATCCGCATGGACCAATCCTGCATTGAGAAGTTGATGGATGACGATCGACATCCCTCCCGCTTCACGAAAAGCATTCACATCGGCACTTCCGTTAGGATACATGCGACACAGCAGAGGGATTACTTTTGAGAGTTGATCAAAATCATCCCAGTTCAGATAAATTCCTGCGGCTTTGGCCATAGCGATGAGGTGGAGAGTATGGTTGGTTGAGCCGCCCGTCGCCAAGAGGCCGATGATTGCATTGACAAAACTTCTCTCATCGATAATCTCACCGATTGGACGATAGGTTCCGCTGATCTCGGTCATAGTCAAAATCTTTTTTGCCGCTTCTGCGGTGAGAGCCTCACGAAGTGGAGTATTGGTATTGACAAAAGAACTGTTAGGGAGTTGAAGCCCCATCATTTCTAGGAGCATTTGATTCGAATTGGCCGTACCGTAAAAGGTACAGGTTCCGGTAGAATGATACGAAGCGGCTTCAGCTTTTAAAAGCTCGCTTTCATCCACATTGCCTTTGGCAAACTCTTGACGAATACGGGCTTTTTCAGCGTTACTGATCCCTGATGGCATAGGTCCTGCTGGGACAAAGAGAGCGGGTAGATGACCGAAAGAGAGAGCTCCGATTAAAAGTCCCGGAACGATTTTATCACATACCCCCAGATAAAGAGCTCCGTCATAAACGTTATGGGAGAGGGCGATCGCGGTTCCCATCGCGATATTGTCACGGCTAAAGAGGCTGAGCTCCATCCCCGGTTGTGACTGGGTAACCCCATCGCACATGGCGGGGACTCCGCCTGCGACTTGAGCCGTAGCACCTAAATCTAAAAGGGTGCGTTTGATGAGGCTGGGGTAGAGTTTATAAGGTTCATGGGCTGAGAGCATATCGTTGTAGGCGGTGACAATCGCGATATTGGGGTTGTGCAGTTGAGAGAGGGAAGTTTTCCCCGCATCATCCATCGGTGCCATCGCGTGGGCGAGGTTGCTGCATCCGAGTTTTTGACGATTGACACCGTGTGTTTTTGCTTTGTTTAGACGTTGCAAATAAAGAGCTCTGGTATGAAGTGAGCGTTCTTGTATTTGTTCGGTGACACGTTGGAGGGTTGGATTCATGCGGTGTATACCTCTATAGCTGTCTGATTTTGATGGAGAATGGAGCGAATCGGCATTTCCATAGCATCATTACCCTCGAGTGCTTGATAATAGAGTGCACGCTTTTTCTCTCCTTGGAAATGGAGATAGAGATGCTTTGCCGAGAGTATAGCATTTCGTGTTAAACTCATCCTTTTATGAGGAGCGCTTAAGGGTTCAATCGAGATACAAAGTTCATCGCTCTCGAACGCCTCTTGCAGTTTTGAATTATGAGGAAAGAGTGAAGCGGTATGGGCATCCTCTCCCATACCTAGTATCATGACATCAAAAGAGGGAAAAGATGATTTGATTTTATCATTACAGGCACGTTGGACATCGTCTGCTACAGCTCCCTCGATAAACATACCAATAAAAGTGGCCTCGGATGCATACGCTACCATCAGATTTTCTCTAACCAGTTTTTCATTGCTATCAGGATGGCTAGGTGGTACCCAGCGCTCATCACACAATCCGATTGTAACCTTTTCCCATGGCAGATCGATTTGGCTTAGTTCATTAAAAAACTTTTTAGGGGTATTTCCCCCTGATACAATCAGTGAGGCTTCCCCTTTTTTTGCAAGAGCATCCTGTAAGTTTTCCGCTACATTTCGTGCAAGTGAGAGGGCGAGGAACTCATCTGTATCAAAACAGTGAAAATGGAGGTTACTCATCATGCCAGCTTCTACCATCACGGGCGATCAGTTCAACCGCAGCTGTAGGTCCATCGGTTCCTGCTTGATAACTTTTCATAGGGATAACGTTATTATGCCATCCATCTAAAATGATATCGGCCCATTTCCACGCCGCTTCAACCTCATCGAGGCGCATGAAAAGAGTAGGATTGCTGCGGATAACGTCGAGCATAAGACGCTCATATGCTTCAGGTTTTCGTTCTTCATTCATCGGAGAGTTGAGCTCCAAATCGACCTGCTGAAGCCGCATTTGTTCACTGAGCCCCGGAATTTTGTTCATCAGTTTAAGTTCAATACTCTCTTTGGGTTGGAGGGAGATTACGAGTTTGTTTTCTGAAATGCAGCTCCCTTTGTTGGCAAAAATGGAATAGGGGATCGATTTAAAATGGATAACGATTTCAGAATTTCGGCTTTGCATCCGTTTACCGCTACGAAGATAGAACGGGACACCGTTCCAGCGCCAGTTATCGATATCGACACGAATTGCTGCATAGGTTTCGGTGTTGCTGTGCTCTACCCCTTGACCCTCTTTGTAGCCGGGGACGATTTCTCCGTTGCTGGAACCTTTGGTGTATTGGGCACGTACGGTTTTGAGTTGGATATCGGCGGCACTCATCGGACGGAGCGATCGGAGGACTTTGACCTTTTCATCCCGAACGCTGTCGGCTTCGAGAGAGCACGGAGGTTCCATAGCTACTAGACAGAGCAATTGCATAAGATGGTTTTGAATCATATCTCGCAATGCGCCATAATCATCATAATAGCCCCATCGTCCCTCAACCCCCACGGCTTCAGCAACGGTTATTTGGACATGATCGATGTTGCTTGCATCCCAAAGAGGCATAAAAATACGGTTGGAAAAGCGTAATGCCATGATATTTTGAACGGTATCTTTGCCGAGATAGTGATCGATACGATAGACTTGGGATTCTTCGAAATATTTTAGTACTTCAATATTGATAGCACGTGATGAGTCCAAATCGCGTCCGATCGGTTTTTCTAAAACGACACGGCTTTGAGGTGTGATGAGGTTCCAGCCGCTCAATGCTTTACAGATAGAGCCGAAAAAATCGGGTGAGGTAGAGAGGTAACTGATCCGATCGCGATGGGGATATTCACCGAGCAGGGTACTAAGTTCACTATAGCTCTCCTCTTTGCCTAAATCGAGAGTAACCATTTGTAAACGCTCTTTGAAATTATTAAACTTTATTTCATCAAACTGTCCTGCTCCCAGAAACTCTTGGAGCTTTTCTTTTACAAGGGCAATGTGATCTTCTTGACTTATTACTGCTCTTGTCGTTGAGAGGATACGACTGTTGTGGTTTAGATAGCCGTCATTACTGAGGTGATACAGTGCAGGCATCAGTTTTCGAAATGCCAGATCTCCATGTCCGCCAAATATAATTACATCACATAGATTCGATAGTTCACTCATAAATACTCTTTTATTGTTTTCTTGTCACCATTGTACCTCGTTTAGAATACAAGGGATTGATTAAACTTTGTGCACTCTGCAATGAAATGGTAATGTTATAATCTCTTCGAATGTGAGTAGCAGCATTATTTGTGATTTATATGTTATAAATTGTATTCAAATAATGCTATGATTAAACACAAGCATCAATTATAGATCAAAGGAGCTCAATGAAAGCAGTGGTTATGGCAGGCGGATTCGGGACACGAATACAACCGCTTACAAACTCTATCCCAAAGCCCATGTTACCGATTATGAACCGTCCGATGATGGAACACACTATTGTCAGTCTTCGAGATCTAGGTATTACAGAGTTTATTATTTTGCTTTATTTCAAGCCGGATATTATAAAAGATTATTTCAAAGATGGCAGTGCATGGGGCATTAACATCACCTATGTCGTCCCTGATGATGACTATGGGACTGCAGGAGCGGTTAAAAAGGCTCAAGAATACATTGGTGATGAAAATTTTATTATCATCAGCGGCGATTTGGTAACAGATTTCGATTTCAAACAAATTTTTGACTATCATAAAGCAAAACACTCAAAGCTCACCATTACCCTCACGTCGGTAGAAAATCCGCTTGAATTTGGGGTCGTTATTGCCAACGAAGAGGGGAAAATTGAAAAATTCCTCGAAAAGCCTAGCTGGGGAGAAGTGTTCAGCGATACAATCAATACCGGAATTTATATCATTGAACCTGAGATTTTAGAGTACATCCCTAAAAATGAAAATTTTGATTTTGCTAAAGATTTATTTCCTCTACTGATGCGTCAAGGGATCGATTTAATGGCTGGGTATGCGAGTGGATACTGGCGTGACGTTGGTAATCCTGAGAGCTATCGTGATGTATATGAAGATATTTTATCCGGTAAGATTAAATTCAATATGGGTGGTGACGCCGTCAAATATCCTGATGGCGTATTGATTTGCGAAGAAGACAATACCCTCGATGAGAGTGTCGAAGTGGTGGGGATTGTTGTAATCGGCAAAGAGGTTGTGGTTAAAAAAGGCTCCAAACTCAGTAATGTTGTTATCGGGAATAACGTAACAATCGGTAGTTCTTCGAAAATAGCCAACACCGTCATTTGGGATGATGTTGAAATCGGTAAAAATGCTAAATTGGATGGATGTGTCATCTGCTGTAATAACCGTATCGGTAAAAACGTAACGGCAAAATCGGGATTGATTCTAGCACAAGGGTGTGAAGTCGGAGAACTGGTTACTATCGAAAAAGATGTAACGATATGGCCGAATAAAGTGATCGAAGATGCCGCTATCGTCAGTCGTAGTGTAATTTTGGGAAGTAAATACAAAAATTCGATATTTGAAGATGGGATGGTTATCGGTAAATCAAATATTGAGCTTTCGTGTGAAATGGCAACAAAACTCGCCGAAGCGTTCGGATCACAATTGCCGGTGGGATCAACGGTTTTAGTTTCACGCCACTATGATAAAAGCTCCCGAATGCTCAAACGGGCATTTTTAGGAGGATTGCTCTCAGCCGGAGTTGATGTGGTCGATTATAATGCTATTCCCTCATCAGTGATGCGTTGCAGTCTCTCTTTCCATGACCATTACACGGCGGGGGTTCATTTTCACCAAAAAATTGATGATCCGACCAGCACTGTCATTACATTTTATAACAATGAAGCCCTCCGCATCAACAACGATGTGGCGAAAAAAGTGGAAAAAGCTTTTTTCAAAGAGACGTTTCGACGGGTAGATTATTCCCAAATCGGTCAAATTCATCCACTCGATCATAAACGAGAATACAGCGAGTATAAAAAAGGGATGGAATCCATCCTTCAATCGCACCGTTTTAAATGTCTCGATTGTCGCATAGCGGTTGATTTGACCCATGGGTTGGCATCAGAAGTATTTCCGGATATTTTGAACGATTTGGGGATTGAGCACATTATGTTCAACGCCTACGCGGATGAGCATCGCCTCTCAAACATCAATACTCTCGTGAAACGTTCTTATGAAGATATGGGAGCAGTCATTAAGGCGCTTAAACTCGATGCCGGATTTATCCTTTATCCGCATGGACAAAGACTTGATATTATTTGCGATGAAGGAGAGCCTCTCTCAAAACAAACAGCTTTGTATGTGGTGTTAACATTGTTAAACATGGATGCAAAAGCTCATGGCAGTAAAAAAAGGGTATTTCTCCCTACGTGGGCTGCGGATATCGTCTATTTTGATCACCTTGTTATCGAGCGGGGGCAATACGCTAATTTCAAATCAGCCAAAATGAAGACGTACGATTTAGTTGCTACAGGAGAGGGAAATTTCACCTTTACCGAGTTCGCAACTCACCGTGATTCGATGTATGCGACCCTTAAAATTCTCGAAATGATCGTAGCGCACGGGGTGAAACTCTCAGAAATTATTGATTCCTTGCCTCACTTTTATTATACGACAATTCAGGTTCCGTGTACCCAAGCGCTTAAAGGGAAAATGATGCGGCGTTTCCTCGGTGATGCCAAAGGCAAAGAGTCCTCAACCCTAGATGGGGTCAAAATTTGGCTCGATAAAGATGATTGGGTATTGATGATCCCAGATCAATACGGCGATTTTTTAAATCTTACCATCCAAGCAAAAAGTGATGAAAAAGGGGAATACTACACCCACCTTTACAAAGAAAAAATTTCGGAGTGGGCAAAATCATAATGGAAACACCACCCCTGAACCTCTCGTTTTTCTGGCACATGCACCAGCCCGATTATCGGGGAAGTGATGGGGTGATGAGTATGCCGTGGGTTTTTTTACACGCCATCAAAGATTACTATGAGATGCCATGGCTTTTGAGTGAGTATCCGCATCTTAAAGCGACATTTAATCTCAGTGCATCGTTGATCGAACAACTGCACCTCTACCGTGAACCACTGCGGTATGACTATTTTTTATCCCTTTGGGTTCAACACCCCTCATTGCTCGAAGGTGCTCAGCGCGAATGGATTATCAAACTGATCACCGCAATGCAGTTTGAGACGATGGTGCGTCCGATTGAGCGATATGCTGAACTCTATTATCAAGATTCTTTTAGTGACGAAGAGTTGATTGATTTGGAGGTGGTTTTTATCCTCGCGTGGTGTGGAAATTATCTCCGTTTTCATAACACGGAAGTGAAAAGATTATTAGATCAAAAGCGAGGATTTACTCAAGACGATAAGCAGCGGCTATTGGAATCCTTATCTACCTTTGTCTCCGAAATCCTACCTCTTTATGCCTCATTACAATCCAAAGGGGTGATTTCGGTTTCAACGACCCCTTATTTCCATCCGATTCTACCATTGCTCATCGATATGCAAAATGCCAAAATTGCAAACGAAGCGACGGATATGCCTGAGGGTGCGTATTCCCTTCGTGAGGATGCTGTCGATCACGTTACCCTCTCTATTGATTTGTATGAGAGAACATTTGGACGTACACCAACAGGGTTTTGGCCAGCAGAGGGGGCAGTTGATGAAAAAAGTGTTGAGATCTATCGAGACAAAGGTATTAAGTGGATAGCCACCGATGAAGCTATTTTGTATCGTTCGCTCCAAAACGAGGATAGCACTTTACGTTATAAACCGTATCGTTATCATGATGTTACCATCGGATTTCGAGATCATGCCCTGAGCGATCTGATCGGATTTGAGTACCGACATCGAAGCGGATCGGATGCGAGTCGACATTTTATGGATGAACTTCAAAAGATCGCGATGGAACATGATAATCCACATGTTTTTGTGATCGTCGATGGTGAAAATGCGTGGGAGTTTTATCCGAATAACGGTTTAGATTTTTTTCAAGGTCTTTATGAGGCATTAAGCGCTTCTTCATGGTGCCATACGGCTACAATGGATGAAGTATCAGGTCAAATCGGTATAGCAACATTGAAACATATACATCCCGGTAGCTGGATACATGGAACGTTTGATACGTGGGCAGGACATCGTGAAAAAAATCGGGCATGGGAACTCATTTTTCAAACCCGCCGTGACATTGAACGATACGAAGAGGGGCTAAGTGATGAACTTAAAAAACAAATTCGTTATCATCTTTTAGCCTCAGAATGCAGTGATTGGTTTTGGTGGTATGGTGAGGATCATAATACCGATTTTTCCCATGAATTTGATACTTTGTTTCGAGAACACTTGATTGAAATCTATAAACTTTTAAGTATACCTATTCCTCAATCGCTGTTAACCCCTATTATCTCATCCCAAATGCAAATACCGGTATGGATTAAACCGTGTAATATGATTTCTCCACTTCTTAATACTCATGAGAGAACATTTTTTGAGTGGATGGGATGCGGCAGTATCGATGAGACAAAGATGTTTGGAGCAATGGATAAAGGGCGCGGACCTATTGATATTATTTACTATGGTTATGATTTAAACTCACTCTACGTCGCTTTTGAAGGGAAAATCGCTGATTTATCGATGATTCGTGTGGATGTGTTGATTGAAGGGTCTACAACACCTTTAACGCTAATACCTCATCATAATGAGGATCGACTCGAATTTTCGATTAATCGAGGTGATTTTGGAGGACGCGAGAGTGTTAGTGTACGGTTTGAACTCAAAAGTGAGACCCAAACACTCCAATCATTGCCGGGATTTGGATTTTTGAAGATCGATTTAGCTGAAGATTTTGCAACCAACTGGTTTATTTAGGAGAAGGTATGAAAACATCATTATTGTTGGGAATCCATATGCATCAGCCAGTCGATAATTTCGATTGGGTTATTGATATGGGGATTAAAACCTGTTATGAGCCTTTTTTCGAGGTGATGAGCCGATATCCTGAATTCAAATTTTCGGTTCATTGCAGTGGATGGCTGATGGAGAGGATTGAGGAGTTGCGACCGACGTTGTATGAAAAAATTACTACATTGGCAAAGAGCGGCAGTATTGAATTTTTTAGTGCGGGATATTATGAACCGATTTTGAGCGTTATCCCATCAGCGGATCGTGTAGCGCAGATAGATCGATTGAATGACTCGATCAAAGAACGATTTTCTCAAACACCTAAAGGGCTATGGCTAACGGAGCGGGTATGGGAGTCTGCATTGATACCCGATTTAAATCGTTCCGGTATCAAATATACGGTAATGGACGATTACCATTTCCAATGCGCAGGGTTTGATCGTGATGTGCTGGATGGGTATTACATGAGTGAAGAGGGTGGTGAGAGTATGGGGTTGTTTCCGATCAGCCAAAAGCTCCGCTATGCAATCCCGTTTTTAAATGTCGAGAGTGCCATACGCGCCATAAAAACCTATAACCGCAAAGAGGATTCGGCGGCGATTATTTTTGATGACGCCGAAAAATTCGGAATGTGGCCAGGGACGCACGAATGGGTTTATGAAAAAGGGTGGCTGGAAAAATTTGTTCAGGCGGTTCTGGCGGATGAGGAGATTGAAACAGCCCATTTCGGTGAATATTTTAGCGCCCAACATCCTCGTGGAATCGCATACTTGCCGAATGTATCGTATTATGAAATGGGAGAATGGAGCTTACGTGCGGATGATGCTCTCTCACTTGAAGCGATAAAAGAGGAGATGGGGCTGGAGCGGTATGAGCGGGAGGGGGTTAAGTTTCTCAAGGGGGGAACTTGGAAGAACTTCTTTGTGAAATATCCTGAATCCAATCGTCTCCATAAGCGAACCCTCGAACTTTCTAGGGCACTTCATGCGGGTGAGGGGGATTTTGAACTCCCATTGCACAAAGCCCAAACGAACGATTCCCTCTGGCATGGGGTATTCGGAGGTCTTTATCTCCCGAACTTGCGCGACAATGCCTATACCTACCTCATTGAGTGCGAAAATATCCGCTACGGCAAAAAGAGAGTTTTGGTCAGTGATACCAACGAGTTAGATGGCTACCCTAAATACAAATCGGTAACTTCAAAGCTGATTGCCCGTTTCGATGCGGCGCAAGGCGGACAGCTAGTAGAACTTGACCTTCGGGATAAGTGTTTTAACTACCAAAACACTCTGACACGGCGTAAAGAGTCGTATCATAAACGATTATTCGAAGCACCGCGTGAGAAAAGTGCACCGATAGAAGAGGGGATCGATACGATCCATCACGCCAGTGCTTCGTTTGACGATACACTGCGTGATGCGATCATTTATGATTGGTATTTGAAAAATTCGTTTGTTGACCATATCAGCGATGAACATTTTAATGCAAAGTCGTTTCGACACTGTGATTTCCGTGAATACGGCGATTTCGCGAATCAGCCCTTTGAATCCTCAATGGCAAAAGATGCGATCACATTGTCTCGTCTGGGCGGAATTTATAAGGATGGAAAAGCAAAAACAACCCTATCAAAACATTTTACCTTTGGGTCTGATACAATTAATTTTGCGATTGGATTAGAGAGTGAAACAAGTGGTGATTTCAAATATGTAATGGAGCATAATTTTCATTTTTGCGATTATGAACAGCTTTTGATTAACACTCTACCTCTGGGTATGGAAGAGAGTTTAGAGAAGACAGATACGTTAGAAATCATCGACAAGGCATTAAAGAAAAAAATAACGCTTCGTATGAGCAAACCATTTGATGTACACTATTTTCAGCTCCAAACCCTCTCTCAAAGCGAACAGGGATTTGATTTAAGTGTTCAAGGGCTTAGCATAGCAATGGTATTTGATTTCGAAGCATCACTGACTCTTGAGGGATCATTGGAGATAACACGTGTCTGAAATTCGTTATGACAGGCTTCATGATACACACGTTCTTATATCGTCTGAACGTCTTCATCGTCCCGATTTTTCCCCTCAAAAAGTGAAAACGACTCCCTACGGTGTATGTCCATTTTGTGAGGGGAATGAGGCAATGACTCCGAAAGAAATATTTGCGATCCGCCCCTCTGAGAGCTTTGCTAATTCTATAGGGTGGCAGACCCGTGTAGTACCAAATCTCTATAAAGCTGTTGCAATCGAAGCCCCCCATCAAAATCATTTGGGTACTTTTGCGTATTGGGACGGATTTGGTGCGCATGAAGTGATTATCGATACCCCTAAACATCATCTCTCGATGGCTAGTTGGAGCCATGAAGAGACGGTTGCATGGTTAAAAACTCTCCGCCAAAGGGTAGAAGATTTACGACGTGACCATCGACTCACCTACTTTTCATTATTTAAGAATGAGGGTTTTGATGCAGGTGCAACGCTGGAACATTGCCATACACAGCTAATCGCATTGCCCCTTATCCCCAAACAGCAAAGAAATATGAACCGCCGTGAACGTGACTATTTCGAGCTGCATCATCATGCGTTAATAGAGTCTATCCTCCAAGATGAAGAAAATCATAGGATTAGGATGATAGAATCTCAGGGTGAATTTAGTGCTTTTTGCCCTTATGCGAGTGGTTATCCTTTTGAAGTGATGATTTCATCGCAAAAATATGTCGGTGAGATCGATACACTCAGTGATCTCTCTATCGATCATCTTTCGACACTTCTGCTCTCTGTCATTCAGAAAATGTCTCACCAGTTGGGTGAATGTGCCTTTAACCTTTTGATTTCTACACCCCCTCTAGGGGAAGATATCGGTGTTTGTGAGGCTCATCGTTTAGTTATCCGTATTTTGCCCCGCATCTATCGATTCGGCGGATTTGAAGTGGGTAATGATATGTTAATCAATCCGGTGGAACCGGAATTAGCCGCTAAACTTTTACGAGGAGAAAAACATGGTTAAAAAAGTGTTGTTCGCTGCAAGCGAAGTGTATCCCTTTGCAAAAACAGGTGGGTTGGCAGATGTGGCACATGCACTGCCGCGTGCATTGAAGAACCTTTATGATGTAACCGTTGTTATGCCGCTTTATCGCAGTATTGACCGAGAGAAACATAACATTATCTCTTTAGGTGAGAGTTGGGATATTTCGATGGGTGGAATCGAATACCCTATCGAACTTTATGGCTGCAAAGTTGAAGGATATGAATACTATTTTATTTATTCGCCGTTGCTGTGTGATAGAGAGTTTCTCTACGGTACACCGGAATCTGGATACAAGGATAATGGCCTTCGGTTTGCTCTGTTTTCGTATGCGATTACGGCGTTGTTGAAAGAAAAACGCTACGATGTTGTCCATCTCAATGATTGGCAGTGCGCACTTGCGGCACTTTTGATAGAGAGAGATCCGACACTTTCACCTAAAGTGATCTATACCATCCATAATCTAGCCTATCAGGGGATATTTGATGCGGATATTTTAGAAAAAATCGGGATTGATCGTACCTATTTTACAATGGGGCTATTGGAGTTTTACGGCAAAGTGAATTTTATGAAAGCGGGGATTGCCTACGCGGATGAAGTAACAACCGTGAGCCCAACCTATGCGCGTGAGATTTTAACAAACGAATTTGGATGGGGATTGGAAGGATTTTTGCATTTTCACCATGCAAAGCTGAGCGGTATCATCAACGGAATCGATATGGAACATTTTTCACCTGCAACGGATGGTGCTTTGATCGCGCCATACAGTGATGCAAAAGGGAAAAAAGGGAATAAAAGTGATTTACTCAAAAAAGTCAAACTAAAAGGGGTCACTAAACCTCTTTTTGTCTTTATAGGACGTTTCACTCACCAAAAAGGGATCGATCTTTTGATCGAAACATTGCCGAAAATAGCCGATTTAGAGTGTAATATCGTGTTGTTAGGGGAGGGGGAAGAGAAATATCATGAAGCCCTTGAACTTCTGAGTGCAGAGTACAAGAATATCCATTTAACGTTCGGTTATGATGAGACTTTTTCTCATCAGGTTTATGCAGCGGCCGATTTTTTACTGATGCCCTCACTTTTTGAGCCGTGCGGGTTAAACCAAATGATCGCTTTTTCGTATGGGGCACTTCCTATCGTTCATCGCGTCGGTGGGTTAGTCGATACGGTGAAGCGGCTAGAAACCTATCAAGAAGACAGCTGTTCAGGATATGGGATTATTTTCAATACACCTACTTCACGCGCACTTCTCAGTGCAGTTAAAAAAGGGTGTGAGCTTTTTGAAGATAAAAAACATTTTGAGCGAATTATCAACCACAATATGCGTTGTGATTTTTCCTGGGGAGAGAGTGCCATAGCCTACAGTGTATTGTATGAAAAAGAGAAGGAAATTCATGGATAAACTCAAAATTCTTATTGCCGCATCTGAAGTAGTCCCGTTTGCAAAAACGGGGGGATTGGCTGATGTTGCGGGGGCACTCCCCAAAGCACTTCGAGCATTGGGACACGATGTCAGAATTGTGATGCCCCGCTACTATATCGTTGATCGAGAAAAATATCGGTTGAATTTTCTCGATGGTGAGCTAGGTGTTCCGATGGGAATCATGGGCGAAATGTGGGCGGGAGTCTATGAGGGGATTTTACCGGGAACTGATATCCCAGTATATTTTATCGATCATGAGGGATATTTTGGGCGCTCTGGATTATACGAAGAGAATGGAGCGGGATTTGATGACAATGACAACCGTTTTATCTTTTTTTCCCGTGCGGTAATGCAACTGGCAAAAAAGCTCCATTTTCACCCCGATGTAATCCATGCAAACGACTGGCATACTGCTGCAATACCTATGTTTTTAAATACAATTTATGCGTATGATCCACAATTCGCCCATACGGGTTCACTCCTCACTATTCATAATCTCCAACATCAGGGGAAGTTTTATAAAGGTGTTATGGATGTTTTAGCAATCGGATGGGAACACTATTATGAGCTCGAAGAGCATGGAAGTGTCAATCTCTTAAAAGGGGGAATTGTTCATGCAGATGCTATCAGTACAGTGAGTTCAAAATACGCTCAAGAGATACGCACGCATGAATTTGGATGGGGATTGGACGGGCTTATTGATATTAACTCATATAAACTTCATGGGATCCTAAACGGTGTTGATTATGAGGAATGGAGCCCAGCAGTGGATCCTCTCATATCTCGGATGTATGATAGTAATGAGATGAGTGGTAAAGGGGTGTGTAAAAGTGTCCTCCAAAAGATTTTTCATCTTCCCCAAAGAGAGGATATTCCACTCATCGGCCTAGTAGGACGTTTGGCGGAACAAAAAGGGATCGAACTGATCGCTACCGCCATCCATCAGCTTTTAGAGATGGAAATCCAAATTGTGATGCTTGGAGCAGGTGAGAAATGGGCTGAGCACTATTTTAGTGATATTGCACGAATGTATCCTGAAAAATTCGGTTGTTTCATCGGATATCGAAACGATCTCGCCCACCAAATCGAAGCGGGGAGCGATCTGTTTTTAATGCCATCGCTGTTTGAGCCGTGCGGGTTAAACCAAATCTATTCCCTACGCTACGGTACCCTGCCAATCGTACGTGCGACAGGTGGACTGGATGATACCATTGATAACTATCACAATGATGGAGTGCATGGAACCGGATTTAAATTTTATGATGCTACCCCCGATGCACTTGTTAATACTGTAGGCTGGGCAGTACATACATGGTACAATGATCGAGACGGGTTTATTCAGATGCAACGCAATGCGATGGCAAAACGGTATGATTGGGAGGGTGCTGCGCAAGAGTACGAAGCCTTATACCGTCGTATCGTTCAGGGGAGAAAAGGGGTATGATGAATCATCCGATGAGTTATGAAGTTTCACGTTTGAGTGAAATGGATATCTACCTCTTTAAGCAGGGGACGCATACCAAGCTGTATGATAAGCTCGGATCGCATTCCATGGAGTTTGAAAAGCAAAGTGGGGTCTATTTTGCGCTATGGGCACCCAATGCGGCATTTGTAAGTGTACGGGGTGATTTTAATGATTACAGCACGGAAGCTCATCCACTGAAGCTTCGCGGAGATGAATCAGGGATTTGGGAAGGGTTTATTGCGGGAGTTGAGCAGGGTCTTACTTACAAATACCATATCGTCTCCAAATTTCACAACATCGTTCATGATAAAAGCGATCCGTTTGGATTTTACGCTGAACTCCCTCCTAAATCAGCTTCACGGGTATGGGATATCGAGAATTACGGATGGGAAGATAAAGGGTGGATGGGAATACGCCATCAGCATAATGCCCACGATGCACCCATCAGTGTTTATGAAGTTCATTTAGGTTCATGGCGCCGACATGTAGAGGAGGGGGAGCGTTATCTCACCTATAGAGAGTTGGCTGTAGAACTCGTTGATTATCTGAAATCGATGAACTATACCCATGTCGAATTCATGCCTCTCACTGAGTACCCATTCTTTGGTTCGTGGGGATATCAAGTTGTAGGGTATTTTGCCGCAACGTCCCGTTTTGGAACGCCTCAGGATTTAATGTATTTGATCGATACATTGCATCAAAACGGTATTGGTGTCATTATGGATTGGGTACCGTCTCATTTTGCGGTCGATATGCACGGTCTAATCAATTTTGACGGAACCGCTTTGTATGAACACGATGATCCGCGTCAGGGGTTCCATCCTGAATGGGGAAGCATTATCTTTAACTACGGGCGTAATGAAGTACAGTCATTTTTGATCAGCTCTGCGATGTTTTGGGTTGATAAATACCATATCGATGGTATCCGTGTGGATGCAGTTGCATCAATGTTGTATCTCAACTACGCACGTAAAGAGGGGGAGTGGATACCGAATCAATACGGTGGCAACGAGAATTTAGAAGCGATTGAATTCTTGAAAAAACTCAACATCTCTCTTTATGGTGCATTTCCTGACATTGTAATGATCGCCGAAGAATCAACCGCCTATCCAATGGTTACACGTCCAGTGGATGTCGGAGGGCTGGGATTTGGGTTCAAATGGAACATGGGCTGGATGCACGATTCGCTCAAATACATGAGTTATGATCCTCTCTACCGCCAACATCACCACCACCAGCTCACTTTTAGTATGTGGTATGGATTTGATGAGAATTTTATGCTCCCGCTGAGTCACGATGAGGTCGTTCATATGAAAGGTTCTCTCATCAACAAAATGCCTGGGGATACAAATCAGAAATTTGCAAACTTACGCTCTTTATTTGCTTATATGATTGCTCATCCTGGCAAAAAACTCCTTTTTATGGGGGGAGAGATTGCCCAATATGCGGAATGGAATTTTGAACGTTCGCTCGATTGGCACTTGATCGATTTCCCGTTGCATTCGGGATTGCAAAAGATGATTTCAGAGCTTAACGCCCTTTATCGAAGTGAGCGGGCATTGTACCTTTATGATGAAAAACGTGAAGGTTTTGAATGGATTGATGATCGCGATTACAGCCATAACACACTCTCTTTTGTCCGAAAAAGTGATAATCCCGCTGAGTCCATCTATGTTGTGTGCAATTTTGCCGACGCTACCCGAAAAGATTATAAAATGGGTGTTTTGGACGCAGGAGAATATGTCGAAATTTTTAATTCCCAATCCTCTCACTATGAGGGGTGGAATATTGGAAATAGCATGGTTATTAAAAGCGTTGTCGAAGAGATACACGGACGGGAAAATTCAATCACTTTGACATTGCCTCCTCTGGGGGTAGTGTTTTTAAAACAAATAGAAACCGAACACAGGGTACAATTAGAACAACAGTACTAAAAGAGAGATAGATGATTTTACACGATTATGAGTTTGATTCGAAATACACTACCAGTGTCGCTTATTTTTCTATGGAGTTTGCGATCCATCAAGCGCTAAAAATCTATTCTGGTGGTTTAGGGTTTTTGTCGGGTTCACACATGCGCAGTGCGTATGATCTACGTCAGAATGTAGTCGGTGTCGGTATTTTATGGAGTTTTGGCTATTACGACCAGTCACGCCATGAAGATCGCTCTTTGGAAACCGAATTTATCCGAAAACATTATTATTTTCTCGAAGATCTCGGCGTTCGGGCAACGGTGAGCATTCACTCTCAGGATGTCCACATAAAAGCGTTCTATTTACCACCAAGTATTTTTAGTTCAGCCCCATTGATTTTACTCTCCACTGATATCCCTGAAAATGACTTTTTGGCTCGAACGATTACCCATAAACTCTACGATGCCAACGAAGAGACCCGAATTTCACAAGAGGTGGTTCTGGGTATCGGCGGAGTAAAAGTACTCGAAGCCCTCAAACAAAAAATTGATATTTTTCATATGAACGAGGGACACGCACTTCCTCTGGTGTATGAACTGTACGCTAAATATCAGAGCATGGATGAAGTGCGTAAAAGAGTGGTTTTTACAACCCATACCCCTGAAGATGCCGGTAATGAGCAGCATAACATCTATCTTCTCCATAAATTCGGTTTTTTTAACGGCCTCAGTTTAGAGACGGTTCGAACAATTATGAAAATGCAAAGTGATGATACTTTTAATCTCACCGTCGGTGCATTGCGTTCATCGAAGATTACGAATGCCGTGTCGAAAATGCATGGTGAAGTAGCCAATCGCATGTGGCAAGCATGTGACGGAAGCTCAGAAATTATTTATATTACGAATGCACAAAATCGCCGTTTTTGGACTGATAGCGGTATGCTATCAGCCCTTGATGAACACGAAGATTATGCTCTTATCAGTCGTAAAAAGCATCTTAAACGAGAGCTTTTCAACGTTGTAGCCGATCAAACCGGCAAGATGTTCAATCCCGATATTTTAACGATCGTTTGGGCACGGCGTTTTGCCGAATACAAGCGTCCAGGACTTTTAAAATATGATTTTTCCCGTTTTAAAAAGCTTTTAGAGAGAACTGATAAACCTATTCAAGTGATCTGGGCAGGTAAACCATATCCTTTTGATACGAATGCAGTAAATGCTTTTAATGAATTAATCCATATCAGTCATGGAATTAAAAACATGGCAGTTCTTGTCGGATATGAGCTCGAACTCTCTCGTATTTTGAAAAAGGGGTCCGATATTTGGCTCAATACTCCCCGTGTATCACGAGAAGCGAGCGGAACTAGCGGAATGACAGCAAGTATGAACGGTTCTATCCATTTTTCCACCGATGATGGTTGGCACCCTGAGTTCGCAAAACATGGAATGAATGCTTTTACAATCCCTCCTATCGATCATAGTACTCCGATCGAAGTTCAAGACAGCGAAGATAATAAAAATATGATGGATATTTTAGAAAATGAGATTATTCCGATGTACTACGATCGCCCTGAACAATGGACACAGATTGTCAAAACGGCTATGTCGGACGTAATCCCGGCCTTTGACTCAGGTCGGATGGTACATGAATATTATGTAAAAATGTATAATCATTAATGATATATTGATGATTAAAAATTTATTAAAATGAGGCTAGATGATTAAAATAATAAATAGTGAGGAGTTCTCCTATTTTTTGCGTATCCATCGTAATGATATTATAAGAATTTGGATGAATAAGAGTGAAGTTCAAAATGTACTTCATAGGCACTCTTTACCTGTGATTGAAAAAAATACTCATCTTTTATATCAGTTTTGCGATTGTTATATTAGCGTTATCGAATGGCGTTCTACGGTCTCTGAATGCCAAGTAAAGATAGACTTTTTACAATTATTAAATAACTACAACGTGACGGTTGCTGATTTGTTTACCTTGATTATAAAACTGAAAAATGCGATTGAACAGATTATTTTTGAAAACGGTAATCTATCTTATGCTTTACAAAGTGAAATTGATTCTCTGACGTTGCAGATGGCCAATGATTTAGCCTCGAATTTTGAAACTATTATCCGTACAAATGCCAATTATAAAAGTGAAAACTCCAACCTTTTGGCTGAATATAAAAAAGCGGTTGATTTAAGTAATATTGTCTCCAAGACCAATCCTAAAGGGGTTATTACCTATGTCAATGATAAATTTTGTGATATCTCCGGCTACAGTAGGGATGAATTGATTGGAAAACCCCACAATGTAATTCGCCATCCCGATATGCCAAGAGAAGCGTTTAAAGATTTGTGGAATACCATCAAAGCCAAAAAAAGCTGGAATGGTGTCGTTACTAACATGAAAAAAGACGGGAGCCAGTATATTGTCGATACAACAGTTATCCCGATTTTAGATGTTGATGGTGATGTTGTAGAATACATCGCGATACGTCATGATATTACGGAGCTCGAAGAGGCTAAACAGCAGCTTAGAAACATCAATAAGGCGATGAAAAACAAAGTTGATGAGCTTTATTCCATGACAAACACTTTGGAGAAAAAGGCGTATAAAGACAATCTTACGGGAATCAATAATCGAGAAAACTTTGAGGATGTTTTTAGCATTGAAATCGCCAATGCAAAGGTTAATAAAATCCCGTTGAGTCTTATAATTTTTGATGTGGATAATTTTAAACTGGTTAATGATACGTATGGGCATCAAGCAGGGGATATTTTACTCAAAAATTTAGTCCTTCTGATCGAAAGCAATATTAAAAATGGAGATATTTTTGCACGATGGGGGGGAGAAGAATTTGTTATTTTGACTCCTGCAACTGAACTCAATGGTGCCTATAATTTGGCTGAAAATTTGAGAAAGCTTGTTCAACTGCATTCATTTGATTTTGTGGGTAATGATCTTACACTGAGTTTTGGGCTAGCACAACTCTCAGATGAAGATACCAAAAGAACACTCTTTGAAAAAGCGGACAAAGCACTCTATGAAGCTAAAAAGAACGGCAGAAACAGAACTGAGATCCATACTTCATAATTAGATGAGTTTAGTGTAACGATTTTATACTACAATGTAATCAGGAAATCTGAGCTCGGAGTGTAACCATGTCTGAATCTACTACCATTACCGTAGATGGGAACGAAGCCGTCGCACTAGTCGCCCATAAAATCAACGAAGTAATTGCTATTTATCCCATCACCCCCTCATCCGCTATGGGTGAGTTTAGTGATTTGTACAGCTCTAAAAAAGAGAAAAATATCTTTGGCACCGTCCCAGAAGTGTATGAGATGCAAAGCGAAGGGGGAGCCAGTGGGGCAGTTCACGGCGCATTGCAAAACGGAGCGCTAACAACGACTTTTACCGCTTCCCAGGGATTATTGCTGATGATACCCAATATGTACAAGATTGCGGGAGAACTCACCTCGACGGTGTTTCATGTCGCCGCACGTTCTCTAGCGGCGCAGGGGCTCTCAATTTTCGGCGATCATCAAGATGTCATGGGGGTACGTCAAAGCGGGTTTGCCCTTTTTGCTTCCAACTCAGTTCAAGAAGCACATGATTTTGCCCTCATTTCTCAGGCGGCAACACTCCGTTCTCGTATCCCATTTCTCCATTTTTTTGACGGTTTTCGTACTTCTCATGAGGTAAGTCGGATCGAAAGACTTTCTGATGATATTCTCAAAGCGATGATGAATACCGATTTGATTGCCGCTCATCGTGCTCGTGCTCTCACCCCAGATCACCCCGTTTTAAGAGGAACGGCCCAAAACCCCGATCTCTATTTTCAGGGACGTGAGAGTGTCAATAAATATTATCAGGCACTACCAAAAATTCTCCAAGAGGAGATGGACCGTTTTGGTGTGTTGAGCGGTCGTGCCTACCATCTGTTTGATTACGTGGGTGCCTTTGATGCGACGCGGATCATTGTTATGATGGGTTCGGGTGCTGAAGCGGTGGAGGAGAGTGTTCAGTATTTGCTAGATCGCGAAGAAAAAGTAGGGCTTGTTAAAGTACGGTTAGTATTGCCGTTTAGTGCTGATGCGTTTATTTCTGCGCTGCCGCACACACTCCGATCAATTGCTGTTTTGGATCGTACTAAAGAGCCTGGAAGTTTGGGAGAGCCCCTTTATCATGATGTACTGACTGCTCTGTTTGAACATCAAGAGTCCCTAGCGTTTGATATGCCGCGTATTATCGGAGGGCGGTACGGACTCTCCTCTAAAGAGTTCACTCCAGCTATGATACTCGCTATTTTCGATGAACTCAAAAAAGAGAGGATGAAAAATCATTTTACGATCGGAATTGATGATGATGTTACCCACACATCACTTGATTATGACCGTGATTTCATTCTCGATAATCCAGATCAGTTTCAGGCAGTTTTTTACGGTTTGGGATCGGATGGAACAGTGGGAGCGAATAAAAATACGATCAAAATCATAGGAACCGAAACAGAGCATTATGCTCAAGGATATTTCGTTTACGATTCGAAAAAATCGGGTTCGATGACGACGTCGCATCTGCGATTCGGAACTCGGCCGATCCAGTCGAGTTATCTGATCCAAAAAGCTGACTTTGTAGCAGTGCATCAGGCGGTATTTCTCGAAAAACTCGATCTTCTTGAGATTGCCAAAGAGGGTGCAGTCTTTTTGCTCAATTCCCCCTATCCCAAAGAGGAAATATGGAGTCGATTACCACGTGTGACACAGAAGCGGATAATCGAGAAAAAACTCAAATTCTATGCCATTGATGGGTATAAAGTGGCGCAATCATCCCATATGGGGCGTCGGATCAATACTGTAATGCAGACTTGTTTTTTTGCGATCAGCGGAATCCTCTCCAAAGAGGAAGCAATGGCAAAGATCAAAGGTTCCATCCAAAAAACTTACGGGGCAAAAGGGGACGTAATCGTCCAAAAAAACTATGCCGCCGTCGATATGACCCTTGAAAATCTATACAAAATCGATGTTCCATCATCGGTGACCTCATCGCTTGAACTGCAACATACTCTCAAAGGAGAGATGAGCCCTTTTGTCCGTGACGTGATTGGAAAAATTACCGCCTTTAAAGGTGATGAGATAAAGGTTTCCCAAATGCCGGATGATGGCACATGGCCGACGGGAACCACGCAGTATGAAAAACGCAACATCGCCCAAGAAGTTCCGCTTTGGGATGCCGATACCTGTATTCAGTGCAATAAATGTGTCTCTGCCTGTCCACACTCGGTGATTCGATCGAATGTTTTTGATTCGACCTTTCTAGCTCATGCTCCTGAGGGATTTATCGCTAAAACAGCTAAGGGAAAAAATTTCGGAGAGAATGAGGTATTCAATATCTCGGTCGCGATAGAGGATTGTACTGGATGCGCGCTGTGTGTCGAAGTATGTCCGGCCAAAAACAAATCCCAGACTAATCTCAAAGCGATCAACATGGTTTCGCAGATACCGCTACGTGAGAGGGGAATTAAACAATGGGATTTCTTTCTCTCTCTTCCTAAAATGGATCGCTCCAAACTCGATCATAGCAATCTTAAAGATTCACAGTTTCTCGAACCTCTGTTTGAATTTAGCGGTGCGTGTCCTGGATGCGGCGAAACACCGTATGTTAAACTCGCTTCACAGCTTTTCGGCGATCGTATGGTGATTGCTAATGCAACGGGGTGCAGTTCTATTTATGGGGGGAATCTTCCGACGACACCATGGCGTAAAAATGACGAGGGGCGCGGACCGGCATGGTCTAACTCGCTCTTTGAAGATAATGCAGAATTTGGTTTGGGATTTCGTCTCGCTATCGATGCCCACAGCGATCGGGCCAGAGGATTGGTGGAGGATTTGCGATCACAACTGGATCCGTATCTTGTCGAGGATATTTTAAATGCTTCACAGCACGATGAAGGAGAGATCAATGCTCAGCGCAAACGGGTTGAAGCACTCAAAATTGTCCTTGAACGCCTTGAAGGGGAGAAAGCGAAAACGCTCCTCTCTCTCGCTGATTATCTGGTTAAAAAATCGGTTTGGATTATGGGGGGTGATGGCTGGGCATACGATATTGGATATGGGGGATTGGATCATGTTCTCGCCAGCGGCAAAAATGTCAACATTCTCGTCCTCGATACACAAGTCTACTCCAATACCGGAGGGCAGCAATCCAAAGCAACTTTTACCGGTGCGGTGGCGAAATTCGCTGCAGGAGGGAAAGCTGGCCTACCAAAAGATCTTGCCGCCATGGCCATTGCCTATGAAAATGTCTATGTCGCCAAGGTAGCGTTGGGTGCAAACGACACTGCAACGATTAAAGCATTCGTAGAAGCGGAAAGGTATGATGGACCATCGCTCATTATCGCTTATTCGCATTGTGTGGCACACGGATATGATTTGCGTTACGGGTTTGATCAGCAAAAACGTGCTGTAGATAGCGGTTTGTGGCCGATATTTCGGTTCAACCCTGAGAAAATAAAAGTAGGAGAGAATCCAATGAGTCTCGATTACAAGGGGCCTAAAATCGATGTAAAAGATTTTATGTATCGTGAAACACGCTTTAAGATGGTCGAAAAAATGAATTCTGCATCGGCAGAATCATTTCTCATCACCGCAGCGCACACTGCACAGTCGCTTTATGCACGCTATCAAAATCTCCACACATATTATGAACCCAAAGGGGAGGAAGAATAATGGATATTAGTACAACATTTTTAGGATTTCCCCTTAAAAATCCACTGATTGCCAGTGCTTCACCGCTAACTGCATCGTTGGAGAGGATCAAGAAACTCGAAGATAATGGAATTTCTGCGGTGATTATGCACTCGCTTTTCGAAGAGGAGATTAACCATGAAATCCATCAGATTGACCATTTTTTACATATTAATAGCCATTCTCACGCCGAAGCACTTAGTTATCTCCCCAGCGAAGTTAATTTTGAGAATCTTCAGGCCGATCACTACCTCGAAGAGATCCGTCGGGTCAAAGAATCGGTGAGTGTTCCACTGATTGCGAGTCTCAACGGAGTATCTGAAGGTGGATGGGTAAAATATGCCAAAAAGATGGAACAAGCAGGCGCCGATGCACTGGAACTTAATATCACCTATATCCCTACTTCCATCGATATGGAGGGGAGTGCTGTAGAGCAGATGTATGTGGATACGGTCTCTAAGCTTTCCCATGAAATATCGTTGCCGATCAACGTCAAGATGAACGCCTACTTTTCCAACCCCGCCAATATGGCAAAACGGTTTGTAGAAGCGGGAGCAAGCGGACTTACCCTGTTTGATAACCCCACATTGGTCGATGTCGATTTGGAACTTCTCAGCGCGTTGCAGCAAGCTAACATCACCAGCTCCAATAATCTCAGTGAAACTCTCAGATGGTGTGCAATTTTATACCGTAAACTCTCGTGTTCACTGTGTGCCAATACCGGTATACATAGTGCAGAAGATGTTCTAAAAGCGATGATGAGCGGGGCAGATGCAGCGGCATTAGCGTCGGTATTGTTGATCAAAGGGGAAGGGGAGATAAATAAGATATTAACCAATATGAGTGAATGGATGGAGAAACGTGAATATGACTCAATAGAACAGATGAAGGGGTCTATTTCATTGCTTTATACCGATAATCCATCAGCCTATGAGCGTAACTCCTATATGTATGCACTCCAACATTATCGATCTTAGAGAAGTGCTTTAACGTAGGTGGCAATTTGCCGCTCTTCATCGGTCGGTATGACGAGGAGGGCAACCGTACTTGTATCGTTATGTATTTCTCTCTCATTAGAGCGATTTTTATCCTGATCCAAACGGACCCCTAGATGTTCTAATCCCTCACACACCATTTCGTGGATCAGCGGTGAATGTTCACCGATTCCCCCAGTAAAGACGATGGCATCCACCCCACGCAGCACTGCCATATATTCGCCGAGTTGTTTTCGCAGACGATAGGCAAACATATTGAGGGCCAGAATCGAATTTTGATCACCTCGATTTTTAGCCTCGATGATAGTACGAAGATCATTTGTCCCTGCGATGGCCAGCAGGCCGCTCTTTTTGTTGAGGATTGTATCGACGGTTTCGATACTCAAATCACACTGATGCATCATATAGGCGATAATAGAGGGATCGATACTCCCGCATCGTGTCCCCATCATCAGCCCCTCCAGCGGTGTCATCCCCATAGAGGTATCGATGCTTTTCCCTTTTTCGATCGCACATGCACTTACTCCGTTGCCGATATGGAATGTGATGAGATTGAGTCTATCGAGCGGTTTTTGGAGTATTTGTGCGGCTTGGATTGCGACATAATGGTGCGATGTACCGTGAAAACCGTAGCGACGGACATAATGTTTCTCGTACCAATCATGCGGTACGGGATAGCGATAGGCTTGAGCAGGAATGCTCTGATGAAACGCCGTATCGAAGATGGCGAAATTCGAGACATTCGGTGCTATAGCGCGTGCCGCGATTATCCCCTCAATATTAGCTGGGTTATGGAGGGGTGCGAGGGGGATAAGAGCGGTGATTTCATCCAGGAGATCATCATCGATCTGTGCGGGCTCATGAAATCTCGCCCCTCCATGGACAACGCGGTGACCTATGGCATCGATTTGTGTGATATCTATCCCGTGCACTTCGAGTTGGGTACGCATGAGCTCAAATCCCTCATGGTGATCGCGAATCTCTTCGATTATATTGTGATCGATTAGACGGAGTGTTTTGGTTTCGTATACACTGTATTTAATCGACGAGCTGCCGGCATTAATCACGAGGATACTCATACAGACTCACTTTGAGCTTGAATAGCGGTGATAAGAACGGTATTGACGATGTCGGCGATCTCGCATCCTCGACTCAGATCATTGACCGGTTTTTTGAGTCCTTGAAGGACGGGTCCTATCGCCACTGCACCGGATGAGCGTTGAACTGCTTTGTAGGTATTGTTTCCGGTATTTAGATCGGGAAAGATAAATATTGTCGCCTGACCCGCTACCGGAGAATCAGGCAGTTTTATACGTGCAACATCGGGATCGATCGCGGCATCGTATTGGATTGGCCCTTCTATGAGGAGATTGGGATATCGCTCTTTGACGATCTGAGTTGCTTTTCGAACTTTTTCAACATCATCTCCATGTCCTGAATTACCTGTTGAATAAGAGAGCATAGCGATACGTGGTTCAATACCGAAAGATATGGCAGTGTGAGCTGAAGCAATAGCAATTTCAGCCAGTTCAGAGGCAGTAGGATCTTGATTGACGGCACAGTCGGCATAAACGAGTACTTTAGTATCTAAACACATAAAAAATAGACTTGAAACGAGTGAAATAGAGGGGATGGTTTTGATAATTTGCAATGCGGGGAGGATGGTCTCTTGAGTCGTATGGATAGCTCCTGAGACCATTCCATCTGCTTCCCCTTTATGCACCATCATCGTCCCAAAATAGCTACTATGACTCATCGCATCGGTTGCGGTTGTCATACTCAGCCCTTTGTGGCGACGCATTTCATAAAACTCTTCTATATAGGGTTTCATCAGGGGAGAACATGATGGATCAATAATAGTCGCTTTTGAGATATCGAGTCCCAAAGTATTAGCATGGTGATGAATACCTTGCACCTCGCCTAGCAATATGATATCGACAACATCACGTCGCAGTAGTATTTCAGCTGCACGTAAAATGCGTTCTTCTCCACTCTCAGGGAGGACAATCCGTTTTCGTTTTGTGTGGGCTCGTTGATAAAGGGTGTACTCAAACATTGCTGGAGTTATGATATTACTGTGTACCGTACGGAGACGCTCACTAAGAGCGTCCACATCGACAGCATTCATAAATGCTCCCATAGCCAGAGCAATCTTTCGAGTATGATCAGGATGCAAGGATGCAGAAATAGCATCAACACTTAGCGCACTTTGATAGGTATCACTAATGGTGCTTAATATTGGCAGGGTAACAGAGTCCATTTCACTGATGAGGGATAAAAAGTTTTTTGGAGGAATCAGCCCGCCCGTGAGTAAAAGTGCTGCGACTGAGGGGAATGTTTTTGAGTGATTGGCATGGATAACACTTAAAATAATATCGAGTCGATCTCCGGGAACGATGATGAGATCATTCTCTTCGAGTCTGCTCAGCAAATGGTCTATATTCATTGCTGCAATTTTTGGACGTTTGATACTTCGCTCGAGTTCTTTTGATTCACCGAGGATCAGAGTACACTCCATTTTATCCTTTACCTCTGCAACACTGAGGCGATCAAGCTCTTCAATCTCTTTCATATAAAATGTAAGCACGGTATCATCGCTGCTATCTGCTAAGAATAAACGGTAATTATCATCATCCAAACGGTTTACAAAAACTGCTAAATGATCAACATGTTCATTTTTAAGAGAAGCCTTCTCCAGTTTGATTTCATGTGAGAGATGATCAAAGGTTTTATCTTTTCCATTGATAACAGTGATATAAGGTGCTTGAAGATTTTTAGCTATAAGATGATTAAAATTAAAAGAGAGCGTTTTGGCAAAAGCGGCTTGATCCAGCCCTTGAATTAAGACAAAATCATATTCAGCCTCTAGCGTATGATATTTTTCGAGCACTGACTCGATAATATCTCCCTCTTTACCTTCAGAGAGGAGTGTCTCGACTTCATCGAGAGTGAACGCATAGCAGCTCTTTGTTTTTTGATCCAGATTAAAGTGAGACCGCATAAAGTCAATATCGTTATCGAGAATAGATCCATCCATAACGACAGGACGGAAAAAAGCTATTTTGTTTAGTCGACTTTTTAGCATCTCCATAATTCCCATAGAGATAATGAGGGACCCTGCATTTGGTTCTAATGAAGCGATATAGAGATTTTTAACACTCATGGCAGTACTCCTAAAATAACATAGTTAGATGATCTTTTTTGGTGTAACAAAGGAGACGAGTTCAGCTGAATTTGAACCGATACGATCCCAGCTATTTTCATATAAACGCATCTCAACCACTCCGCAAGTAGGTATATTATCAATTTCACCGTGTGTGATAAAATTTGCACACTCAGTAAGTTCAGGGTTGTGGCCAACAATGATAAGAGTCTCTATCTCTTCAGACGCAGTACGTATCAGAGCCAGTATTGTATCTATATCACTTTCATAAAGTGAGGGAATATAGGTAATGGTATCGATAGGATAGGATAATTTTTCAGCTAATGTAATAGCTGTCGTTTTAGCACGAAGAGCAGGGCTAGAGAGGATTAAATCAGGTTTAATCCCTTTTTTAGCGAGATAGTCCCCAATCAATGGAGCACTATTTTCACCTCTAGCGTTCAAGGGGCGATCAAAATCACGTAAAAAAAGATTACTCCAATCTGATTTTGCATGGCGAACCAAATAAAGCATTTTCATCCGTATCCTTTAAATCTATGGTTGATCTAAATAGTATTAATATAGTACAGTAAATCCGTCATTTTTCCATTGCGTAATTCCACCTTTGAGATTCAAAGGTACAAACCCGTTTTTTACGAGTATACGTGAAGCCGCTACACTGCGATTTCCGCTGTGACAGTAAACGATAATTTTTTTGTTTTTAACACCATCGAGTGCTGAGAGGTTCTTAGATAAAATTTGAAGCGGAATCAATGTAGCCCCGTCGATAGACTCTTTTTTAAATTCATCTTCGCTGCGGACATCCAGTAAAAAAACGTTTTCATCTTTTTCTAGCATTGTTTTTGCTTGCTGTGGTGCGATGGATTCAAAATCAGCTAATACCCAACCTTTGGAATAGGCAAAATAGAAAGCGATGAGAGCGAATATTACCCAGTAGAGTAGATTTAGAATTTGTTTTTTTCCCATTTATAGCCTTGACTTTTTATTATTTTAGCATTAAATGGATAATTTGTGGTTTTTTATGTGATTAAATAATTTTAGAGACACCTAAATGGTCACCTGAAAAGCTTAACACTTGAAAGTAGATATGATAGGGAGAGTTTAAAGTGGTGACCCCAAGGGGATTCGA
>CAZKJU010000014.1:0-34215 GCA_964553185.1 uncultured Sulfuricurvum sp. | reverse complement strand
GATCGGAAAATCGTACGGATTGGAGTTTGCGTTTAAACTTGATTCAGAGAGTGAAGCACGTCTGGGAGCTGTGTACCAAAGTTTTGATGTTTTCACGACCCGTCCCGATACGATCTATGGTGTCAGCTACGCGGCATTAGCCCCTGAACACGAGATTGTCCGCCATATGCTCTCATTCGGTCTTCTCGATGAGGCAACGGCGGATGCGATCAAAGCGATGCAGCGTGTCAGTGCCCGCGATCGTGCAACGAGTCCGAAAGAGGGAGTGTCTCTAGGGATTAACGTCATCCATCCGTTGACGGGTGCCAAAGTGCCGGTATGGGTGGCGAATTTCGTCCTCACCGATTACGGCTCAGGAGCGGTTATGGCGGTACCTGCGCATGATGATCGCGACTACGAGTTTGCGACGAAATACGATCTTCCGATCAAGGCGGTTATTTTTCCGTCCGAGGGTGAACTTCCATCGGGATGTGCGTATACCGAAACGGGTACGCTTCATGAGAGCGGAGAGTTCAGCGGATTGGACAATGTGACGGCGAAAGCGGCTATCATGGATCATTTCGAGTCAAACAAACTCGGGAAAAAAGTGATCAATTTCCGTCTTAAAGATTGGGGAATCAGTCGTCAGCGATACTGGGGAGCCCCGATTCCGTTGATTCACTGTGAGAGTTGCGGAATTGTCCCTGAGGATAAAGCTAATCTTCCGGTTGCATTGCCTGAAGATGTTGTGATCAACGGCGAGGGAAATCCACTGGAACATCATGCCTCATGGAAACACTGCGCGTGTCCGAAATGCGGTAAACCCGCAACACGTGAGACCGATACGATGGATACCTTTATCCAATCCTCATGGTATTTCCTTCGCTATACGGTCAAGAATGATTTTAAAGAGGCGTTGGATAAACAAGCTCTCGATTATTGGATGGGAGTGGATCACTACATCGGCGGGATCGAACACGCGATTTTGCATCTGTTGTATGCCCGTTTCTTTACGAAAATGCTTCGTGATTTGGGATACGTCAGCTCTGATGAGCCGTTTGAGCATCTCCTCACTCAAGGGATGGTTCTCAAAGACGGCGCGAAGATGTCAAAGTCCAAAGGAAATACCGTCGATCCCGGAGCGTTGGTCGAAAAATACGGTGCCGATACGGCGCGTCTTTTCATCCTCTTTGCTGCTCCTCCGACCCAAGAGTTAGAGTGGAACGACAGCGCGGTTGAGGGGGCATTTCGGTTCCTCAAACGGTTCGCCGATCGATCAAGCAATGTCACTGTAACGACATCATTGCCGAGCATCGATCATGCATCACTCTCCAAAGAGGAGAAAGCGGCACGCAAAAAAGTGTATGAAGCCCTTAAACGTGCTCAAGAGGTGTACGGTGAACGTCATACGTTTAACACAATGATCGCAGGTGTAATGGAAGCGATGAATGCACTGAATGAACAGAACAACCGTGACGTATGGACAGAGGGATATTGGATTTTGACCTCGATAATGGAGCCGATTGTTCCTCATATCTGTTGGGAACTTTCAACCAAATATTTCAGTGGGAAAAACTTCGGTATTCAAACGGTGCGCGAAGAGGTTTTTGAAGTCGACAGCGTAGCTTTGGGAGTATCGATCAACGGTAAAAATCGTGCCACGATCGAAGTGGGTGTATCTGAATCCCAAGAAGCGGTTATCGAGATTGCAAAAGTTGCCGTTGAGAAGTGGATAGAGGGAAAAGAGATTCTAAAAGCGATTGTGGTTCCGGGCAAATTAGTGAATTTGGTCATTAAAGGGTGAGAAAATGAAATACTGGGTGCTGATTGCTTTGTTCCTTTTTGGTGGATGCGGCTATCAACCGGCCAGCCATTATGCAAAAAACATTGTGGGTGAAAGTGTCAGTACCGAAGTGGTTATTTCGATGGAAGACCCTCAAAATACCGTTATCATCAAAGATGCCGTTGATATGGCGGTGATTACCAAATTTAGAACATCGCTCGTTTCAAAAAGTAATTCACAAACGCATCTAAAAATTTCTATTGGATCGGTTAGTTTTACCCCTTTGCGTTATGATACGAATGGGTATATTATTACTTATCGGACAACTGTTATGATGCATTTTGACCGTATTCAAGGAGATAAATCAACACCTTACTCAACGCGCGGAATTTACGATTTTGCGATTGAACCGAATGCAATCATTACGGATCAGGCCCGCTTTGAAGCGATACGCCAAGGATCACAAAAAGGGATTGATTCGTTTATCGCACACGTTGCGGCACAGGGTGCGAACTCGAAATAAGGGGTAACAATGACCATTAATCAAATTGTTCGAAACACGGTAGAACGCCTTAAGAATGAAGGCAAAGTATGGACTCCAGACGTGTATACCGAAACCTTTTGTTCTGAGGCGAAAAAAGCAGGATTTGCGGTTGAAGATTGTAGTGGAATCGATCGTTATACCTCACTTTTTGATAAAAAAACAGCTGAAGAGATTAAACAGTATCGTGTTCGAACAACCGCTGAATTGGTCCGTTTTCTTATATCTAAACTAAGCCGACTTAACCCCAGTGAAGCATCTCTACTTGTTGAACTTTTGAGTTCATTAGCAAAACAGATGGCACAATGTATCGATGTGCTTCATAATCCCGAAGCTTCAGCCTTAGCCAAAAAAACCGTTGCAATCTTGGAAACCCAAGGCGGAGCAACCCAAATCGATTTGCTTAAACAAGCATGGGCGAACTTTCTCTCCTTGTATGATGATACTTTTCTGATGAAATTAGCACAGTTTGGTCCAGTCAACACTGCTAATTTACGCAGTACAATCGAGAACCTGAATTTTCAAGTTTCAGAGGGTGAGGAGGTAGATTATGCGAAGACGGTTCGTCTTCTCGTATCCTCATTGGTTCCTTCCATCGCTCCAACCATGGACAGTGCTACGATCGAACTTTCTCAAAAACTTCGGGATAATCCTTCTTATGTTGCTACTGCTGAGTGTGAAAAAGAGCTTAAGATGGCTATTGCCATGCGGGTATCTTTGGATAAACAAAGCGTTGAAGAGATGGTGAGCGCTCTCGATACCCTTTTGGAAAAACTCTCTACTCAACTCATTGAGTTGATTGAGCGAAGTGAAAACTCAACCAGCGAGATTCGTGAGGTTAAGCGTGATCTCGAAGCGCTGGAAAGCAATAAACCGACCGATTTTAAAACAGCGCACAAACGTCTTTATTCGATTGCCAGTACGTTGGAAGAAAAAGTGGAAGTGCTGAGTAAAGATCTAAAAGTACACAATGAAAAAGTGACGCAGATGGGGAAAAAAATTGCTGCATTAGAAGCGGATTTAGCCCAAGCGACCCAAGCTTCCCGCGAGGATTTTTTAACTAAGCTTTTTAATAAGCGGGCAATCGAAGAGTATCTTAGTGTCAAAGAAGCTGAATATGAGCGGCATGGGCGCAGCTTTTGTGTTGCGATGCTCGATCTAGACCATTTTAAAACGGTGAATGACACCTATGGGCATGATGCCGGTGATGCGGTATTGCTTGCATTCGCTAAAATTATCAAAGAAGAGGCCCGCACCAGTGATATCGTAGGACGTTACGGCGGAGAAGAGTTTTTAGCTATTTTGGGAGATACGGAACTGCCTGGGGCAAAAGTATTTTGTGAAAAAGTACGCAACCATGTGGAACAAGCCCATTTTATGTACCAAGGGCAGCGTATAAGTGTCAGTGTGAGTATCGGAGTGGCGCAACGGAGCGATTACCCTTCAATGAAAGCATTGGTTAATGGAGCGGATGAACGCTTATACGATGCCAAACGCAAAGGGCGAAACCGCGTAGAACCTGCATGAGTTTGAACGATTTTTTAGAGCAAAAGCCCCTTTTTTATGATGCAATCGATTATGAGCGTTTCCCCAAAGCGTACCAAAAAATCAAACATTTTCTCTCAATTCCAAAGATTATTCATCTCGTCGGAACGAATGGCAAAGGTTCCACGGGACGGTTTCTCGCTACCGCACTGCACCGTTCAGGGAAAAAAGTTGGGCATTATACCTCGCCTCATATTCTCCGTTTCAATGAGAGGATATGGATCAATGGTACCGATGTCAGTGATGAGACGTTAGAGAAAGCTCATCAAAAGCTTCTCACTTTTTTGTCTGCGGAGAGTGCTGAAAGTTTAAGTTATTTTGAGTATACGACTCTGCTTTCTATGGTCGTATATGAGGAATGCGAGTATGTCGTGATGGAAGCGGGGCTGGGCGGTGAATTTGATGCGACGGCCATTTTTGACAAGGTATTGAGCATTTTTACCCCCATTGATTTTGACCATGCGGCATTTTTGGGCAATACTATCGACTCGATCGCTTCAACAAAACTGCGAAGTATGCAGAGTGTTGCTTTATTGGGGAGACAAAAGCACTCTGAGGTCGAAACGATTGCTCGAAATATTGCGGATGCAAAAGGGTGCAAACTCTATACACTTGCTGAGCGTTTAACTCCGAATATCGACGAAATGGCATTGCATATTGCCACGAAAAACAGCCTAAGTGAGTATTTACGCGATAATCTGATGTTGGCAATCGTAGCCTTTGAAATGTTGGGCTACAAAGCAGATGAGGTGTTGTTCGATCAGAATGCTTTGTTCGGACGTCTTAGTCGTATCGCTCCGAATATCACCCTCGATGTGGGACATAATGCCCTCGCGGCAGAGTCGATAGTCCAAAACTATGCGGGAAAAAAAGTAACCCTTATCTATAACACCTACGGCGATAAAGATTACCGAGAGATATTGAGTATTTTAAAACCGATTATCGGCTCAGTCGAGATTATTGACGTGAGTGAAGAACGGATTGTAGAACGGAGACTTCTCGAATCGGCATTGCATACGCTGGATATATCGTATCGATCATTTGAAGAAATTAACAGTAATAAAGAGTATTTAGTATTTGGCTCCTTTAGTGTAGCCGAAACGTTTTTAAAGAGGATGAATAAGCACTGATGTCACAAGCACGATGGTACGAATACGTTAAAAACAACCCGAAGAAACTGCCTGAAATTCTTTTGTGTGAGGATGCTAAAGAGGCATCGGAACTGAGTGATGTTTCGGCATTTTTAGAGGTTCCTCATATCGTACTCCCTGATTTTCGTGCGATTTATATGGACGATTTACGCCCGTTTAGTGAAGAACTCTTTGCCCTTTTTGCCGCGTTGCGTACCTATTATACGGCGTCCAAAAAACCGCTCATCATCTCACCGCTTAAAACGCTTCTTTTTCCGATGCCGCATGAGAGTTTGCTCCAAAGCGAAACAATCGAATTTGCGTCACGAATTGATCTAACAGCCCTCAAAGAAAAACTCCTTCACTGGGGATATACCTTTGTCGATATGGTGGAGATGGAGGGGGAAGTTTCCCATCGCGGCGACATCCTCGACATCTATGTCCCCAACCAAACCAATCCGTATCGTATCAGCCTTTTTGATGATGAGGTCGAGGAGATCAAAGCATTCGATGTCGAGACACAGCGTACCGATAAAGAGGAGCTCGCTTCTATCGAGGTAACGAGTGCTTTTTTCTCATTGGATGGCGATCAGCATAAAGCGTTTGAAAAATCGATCAATAATGCTCAAAGTGATAGTTTTGTCAAAGACATCGCATCGCTGGGATTTTGGGTATTGGGTGAGTATGGCATCGATCTGTGCGAAGGGAAGAGGGTCGCACGTATCCGTGAGATGAAAAGCGTTTTGGATGAAGCGTACGGGTTGAATCAGCCCACTTTATCACGTACGAGACTGGAAATAGAGATACTTCCAGAGTCTGAAAAGTACACCCCGTTAGGAGGAGGAAACTTCGAGACCCTGCGCAGTGTCCATAAAACTAAAAAATTTACCCTGATCGCCGCGAGTGATACCCAGCTCAAAGCGGCAGGTATTTTTGATACCAAGGGGATAACCCTCAAAACATCGGGGATCGTCCTCAACCTGATCGGTCCCGATGAGATTATTTTCTCTCTCAATCGGCATGAGAAAAAGCGTCGCCGTCGACGTACCTCGATCCTCCTCGATGATCTCAAAGTCGGTGATTATGTCGTCCACGAAGAGTACGGGGTGGGGATATTTGTCGGGATCGAGCAAGCTGAAATCCTAGGCGGTATCAAAGATCTTGTCGTGATTAAATATATGGGGGATGATAAACTTCTCCTCCCCGTCGAAAATCTCGATGCGATTGACCGTTATATCGCCTCAGGTAGCCTTCCAGTACTTGACCGTTTGGGTAAAGGAAGTTTCGGAAAGCTCAAAGAGTCGGTCAAAGCGAGACTCTTTGAAATCGCCTCCGAAATTGTGGGGATCGCTGCGAGCCGTGCCCTGATCAAAGCCTCTGTTATCACTGTCGATACGGGAGAACTTCGCCGTTTCCAAGCAGAGTCAGGATTCGATTATACTCCTGATCAAGCGAGTGCAATCAGCTCCATTGTTCGTGATCTCGCATCGGGACATATCATGGATAGGCTTCTCAGCGGAGACGTCGGTTTCGGAAAAACCGAGGTGGCGATGAATGCGATATTCGCGGCGGCAAAAGGGGGCTTTCAATCGCTTCTCGTCGTTCCGACGACGTTGCTCAGCTCTCAGCACTTCCAATCGCTCAAAGCGCGTTTGGCACCGTTTGGGCTGCGGGTTGCGAAACTCGACCGATTTGTCTCTACCAAAGAGAAAAATGCGACCCTACGAGCACTCGAAGCGGGAGAGCTCGATTGTGTTGTTGGAACCCATGCGCTGTTTGGGGTGAGTTGTGCGAAGCTTGGGATCGTCATCATCGACGAAGAGCACAAATTCGGGGTAAAACAAAAAGAGAAACTCAAATCGCTCTATGAAAACGTCCATCTTCTCTCTATGAGTGCAACTCCAATTCCGCGCAGTCTCAACCAAGCCCTCAGTTCGATTAAAACGATGTCCGAACTCCTCACCCCGCCATCAGAGCGTCTGGGGGTACGGACGTTTGTGAAAAACTACGATGAGAAACTGATCAAAGAGGTGATCTTGCGCGAGCTTCGTCGCGGTGGCCAGGTATTTTACGTCCACAACTCAATCGACTCGATGATTATCAAATCAGGCGAGCTCAAAGCGATCCTTCCTGATTTACGAATCCTCATCCTCCACTCGCAAATCAGCGCAACTCAAACCGAGGAGGAACTGGCAAAATTTGCGGATCGCCAGTATGACGTTCTCCTCGCCACCTCCATCATCGAATCGGGTATCCATATGCCGACGGTCAATACGATGATTATCGACGGGGCGGATCGGTTCGGGATGGCGGATCTGCATCAGTTGCGCGGTCGGGTTGGACGGGGGCATATCGAGGGGTATGCCTACTTCATTGTCGATGATAAAGAGCATCTCACTGAAGAGGCGAAAAAGCGCCTCGTGGCACTCGAATCGAACTCGTTTCTCGGAAGCGGCTCGATGCTAGCGTATCACGACCTCGAAATTCGCGGTGGGGGAAATCTCGTCGGAGATGCTCAAAGCGGTCATATCAAAAATATCGGCTATTCTCTCTATCTACGGATGTTGGAAGATGGGATCAAGCTCCTCACGAACCAAACCACAGCGATCAAAGCGAGAGTGGACATCAAACTCACCGTCAGTGCCTTTATCAGCGATGAGATCGTCAGTGAAGACCGCTTGAGATTGGAACTCTATCGCCGTCTCAGTCAGTGCGAATCTCCGAGTGAGATTTATGAGATCGAAGAGGAGGTCGAGGATCGTTTCGGCAAACCTGACACCCCGACGAAGCAGTTTTTTGAGATCATGGTGATTAAACTGCTCTGTATCGAGAAGAAGATAAAAATGGTGAGCAACTACAACCAAAACATCACCATCGAGTACCAAAGCGGCACCAAAGAGACGTTGCAGAGCAAGAGCAAAGATGATGATGATTTGATCGGTACGGTATTGCATTATCTTCGTACTATGAAACCAAAAACCTTGTAGTCGATTATGAATAAATATCTAGGTAACGTATTTATTCATAATATAGGTGTATAATTCTGCAATTAATCAGAGGGAAAACAATGGATAAAGCGGTTACTCTTCAGTTATTAGGTGATGCGAAAAAAGCACATGTCAAATGGGTTCAGCGGGCAAAATTGCTTATAGAGGGATTACCGATTGACGAGGGAGCTATTCCTTTGAGTTGTACTGATTGTAAATTCGGTCAATGGTTTTATGGTGAAGGACAAAAGCTTAACGCGTTAGGCAATATGTCATGTCTGGGTGATATTGAAAAAGCACACTTTACATTGCATGACCAATACATGAAAATTTTTAAAATCTATTTTGCTGATAATGATCGTTCATTTTTTTCAAAATTGTTCAGTTCCAAAAAAAAGATTAGTGAGCAAGAAAAAGAGATGGCAAAAGAACATTTTATTAAACTCCAAGCCGCTTCAGATGAAGTGCTAGATCATCTCGGAAGACTGGAACGTCGATTGTATGCCATTCCGCAGAGTTCTTTTGATGTAAATGAGACAGGTCTCTAAGATCTAGATGAGTTTTTGTTCCTATTTCGATACTCATCAATGTCGCTCATGCGGGTGGATCGATTATCATTATGCTGAACAGCTAAAACTCAAAAATGATCATTTACACTCTCTCTTAGCCTCTTTTCATCCCCAAGATTGGCTCAAACCTGCCACATCACCCCTCAAAGGGTTTCGAAATAAAGCCAAAATGGTTGCAACACCGACGTTGGAGGGGGTTGTACTGGGATTATCTGAAGAGGTAAGTCTGATAGAGTGCCCTTTGTATCATATGAATATGCAAAAGGTCTTACACACCGTAGAATTGTGGCTTCGAGAGTTAGGGGTTAAAGGTTATGATGTTAAAAAGAGAAAAGGGGAGCTGAAATATGTTCTTCTGACGCAAAGTAAATCTAACGGTTCGATGATGCTCCGTTTTGTTCTCCGCTCCCATGGCATTATCAGCAGACTGCAAAATGCCATGGATGAGTTAGTAAAGCGTGCACCGGAATTGAAAGTGATTACGGCTAATATCCAGCCGGTGCATATGGCGATTTTAGAAGGAGATGAAGAGATCTTTTTCACCGATCAACACCGTCTTGAAGAGCGATTTAACGGTATCCCCCTTTATATACGTCCGAAAAGTTTTTTTCAAACAAATCCCGAAGTAGCTGAAAAACTCTATCGTACCGCGAGTGAATGGGCAAATGAGAGCAAACCTAAAATTCTGTGGGATCTCTTTTGCGGAGTAGGGGGGTTTGCTCTACACTGTGCTGCGCCAAATCGACGTATTGTAGGGATAGAGATTGAGAGCGAAGCGATTGAATGCGCACGTGATTCTGCCGCATTGATGGAGATGAAAGATCTCACTTTCGAGTCAATGGATGCCGCGAGTTTCGGCGCGAGCTCAGGTGAGAAACCTGATCTCATCATCGTCAATCCACCGCGTCGGGGATTGGGCGAGCAAATCTGCAAATGGCTCAATCGGATCGGTGCGGAGCGGATACTCTATTCGAGCTGTAATGCGACGAGCTTAGCCAAAGACCTTGAAATATTGAGTGGTTATAGTGTAAATCGGGTACAGCTCTTTGATATGTTTCCTCATACCGCTCACTATGAAGTACTGGTAGAATTGGTACGCGAATAAAGATCCCCGAATAAATCGAGATGGGTGAGATACAGTCTCACCTCAAATTCGAGTTGGTGGTATTGCGGCTCGATATGAGTGCAGAGTTTATAAAACGCTTTATTATGCTCTTTTTCCTTTAGATGGGCGAGTTCATGGGTGACGATCATTCGCAAAAATGGCTCAGGGACTTTTTTAAAGAGATGAGAGATACGAATCTCATTTTTGGCCTTTAGTTTTCCCCCTTGTACCCGAGAAACAAACGTATGGGTTCCCAGTGCTGAGTGCAGATCACGGATTTTGGTGTCAAAGAGAACCTTTGAAATCACCCCTGCGCTTCTGAGATAGCTATTTTTGATCTCCATCACGTAATCATAGAGATTTTTATCGGTGTTATAGGGATGGGTATCGGGGTATTTGAGTAAAAGTCGTTCCCCCAAGGTCTGATTATCGATTAGATTCTGTACTTGTACCCGTATATCGGGAGGGTAGTGGGCTAAATATTTAAGCGTTTGCATACGTAATTGTAGTATAGTTTTACACTTAATCCAAAGGTTCGAGATGGAACATCAAAAGATCGACGAACTTATCACCAAGATCAAAGCGCTCGAATCAGAACTCGAATCGGAACTGCATCAGGAATATGAGAAATTTACTTGTGAAATCACCAAAAAACGCGAAGAGATTCTAGCCTCGTATCGGCATGATCGCGAGGGATTGCTACGCTATTTGGCGACAACTCCGATTTTGCATCTGCTGAGTGCTCCCGTGATTTGGGTGGTACTGATCCCAGCCTTTGTGTTGGATATATTTGTCTCATTGTATCAGTGGATCTGTTTTCCGATTTATAAGATAGCCAAAGTCAAACGGAGTGATTACATCATCGTGGATCGTCATCGGTTGGGGTATCTCAACATTATTGAAAAACTAAATTGTCTTTATTGCAGCTATTTCAACGGGTTGATGGGATACATCTCCGAAATCGCCGCCCGTACCGAGCAATATTGGTGCCCGATACGCCATGCATCGAGGATGAAATCAATCCATTCACGGTATCAAAAGTTTTTCGAATACGGTGAAAGTGCCCGCTTTAGACAGGAATCAGAGAAACTCAGAAATGAGCTTATGGAGGAGAAAGAGTGAAAATAGCGTTTATCGGAGACATCGTCGGGCGACCTGGACGGAGTATGATTAAAGAGCATCTAATGAAACTCAGACGTGAACACGGTATTGATTTCGTCATTGCCAACTATGAAAATGCTTCGCACGGCTTTGGGATCACCCTCAAAAATGCTCAAGAGTTATTGAATACCGGAATCGATGTCATGAGTGGAGGGAATCATACGTGGGACAAAAAAGATGTCCTCCCGCTTCTCGATTCCCTTCCAATGCTCCGCCCCCACAACTATCCTTTGGGTGTACCCGGTAGCGGATGCAAAATCTTTTATGTAGCGGGGGAGAAACTTGCCGTGCTCAACATCATGGGGCATTACGGTATGCCTTACGTCGATAATGCGTTTCGTTGCGCCCGCGACACTGTGGCAAGCCTCAAAAATGAGGGTGTGAATCACATCTTCCTCGATTTTCATGCCGAAGCCTCCAGTGAAAAACGGGCCATGCTGATGCTGTTGGCGGGAGAAGTGAGTGGGATTATCGGTACCCATACCCATGTGGGTAGTGATGATTTCCAAATCGCAAACGGTACTGCATATCTCACCGACATCGGTTTAAGCGGTTGTCGTGATAATGTCATCGGGATGGATTCCAAAGTGCCGTTGGAGCGTTTTATCACGGGTGTATCTGGTCGGTTTGAAGTCCCCGAAAAATGCCGAAAAATTCTCCAAATCGCGATCATGAATCTCGAAGAGGGAAAATGCACCGAAGCGTTCAAGCTCAAAATTTTTGATGATGGCAGAGTATTTCGCACCGACGCATGGATCGAAGAATAGATGCAACTGCAAGACTCTTTCGAACTTTTCAGTGCATTAGAGGCTCTTAAACTTTTAGAAGATTCTCCGCCGCTGTGGTGGCCATCGTATGGCACTTTTGAGGTGGTCGTCGGCTCGATCTTAACTCAAAATACCCAGTGGGAACGTGTCCAAATCTCCCTCGATAATCTCCGTATCAAAGAGCTTTTATCGCTTCATATTTTAGCCCACTGCGACAATGAGGAATTGATGGAGCTGATCCGTCCGAGTGGGTTATTCAAAGCCAAAGCAACGAATCTCATCCGACTTTCGCACAATATGATCGAAGAGTACGGCGATTTTGAGACCTTTGCTCTCACTGTTGATCGCGACTGGCTATTATCGCAAAAGGGGATCGGTCCCGAAACGGCAGACTCCATCCTTTGCTACGCGTGTGCTCGTCCCGTGATGGTCGTGGATAGCTACACCGCACGATTGTTAAATGCATTCGGGTATGAATTCGAGAGTTATGATGAGTTGCAGGAGTGGTGTGAATCGGGAATCCGAGGTTATTTCGACACGGTTCAGCTCTCCGCCGCGTTTGCGCGGTTTCATGGGATGATTGTGGAGTATGTTAAGAGCAATAGTAAGGGGAAAGTGGTGAATATTGAGATGCTTAAAACACCTCTTTAACCCGCCCCACTTCCCCGCTCATCAATCTCACTTTGATCCCGTGGGGATGATTGGGTGATTTTGTAAGGATGTCACGAACAACTCCCTCTGTTAATCTCCCTGTAGATTGATCCTCTTTGAGGACGATACTCACCCGTTTGCCTGAGATAATATTTTTGCGTTCTTTGCCGTCCATGATTGATCCTTTTTAGTCGTGATGCAATCATAGCGGATAGAATTGCACTTGCATACTTTTGTGAAGTAAAACCAAAAGGGAATCTCAAAATTTCGCTGGCATTATTTGAATTTCGTAAAAGCTGATAAACAGAGTGTGAACCGTAAACGCGTTATAATTCTAGATATTTTACAATTTTAGGAGAATCAATGATCCGTTTTACAATGGTTTCAATCATCACTATTTTAATGTTGAGCGGGTGTACTGCCAAAGAGTTTGGTGATGGTGTGAGTGATGGTATAGATGATGTTAAACGTGTGATTCGCGGGACCAATAACTAATCCCGCATTTTCTTTAGCACGCCAATACTTCGATTATGTCTGTCCCTTTCGGTACTAGACATAAAAAGCTGTAGGTCTCATCTCCTAGGGTTTCATAACTGTGTGGTACACCCGCAGGTATCAGCAATACATCTCCCGCTCCCGCTTCAATCGTTTTATCTCCGATGACTACACGTGCTCGACCGCTGAGAACATACTGTTCATGTTCTACCGTATTGGTATGCAATGGCATATGGCCGCCCGCATCGATGGTAAAGTTGCGCATGGCAAATGTTGGGGACTCATCAGGTGAGAGGAGCATTTTCATAGCCACACCTTTACCCGCTTTTTGTGGGGCTGCTTCGATGGTGTCAATTTGTTTGTGTAGAAACATAGTCGCCTCGTAATAGTGAATTACAAAAGGGTATCGTAGAATTGTTTTAGAGGAGTTAAAAATCTTCGCTTATGCGCGAAGATTGAGCCATGAAGGGGGATTGTCGAAACTGAGTTCACTTTCATGCCAGTCGGTTTTTTCGCCGTTGCGGGCGTGGAGTTGTCCGCCGATAAGGGTGTATTGCAACCCTGTGACGTTACTGGTAAGCTTTTTACCTTCTTTTAATGCGAGTAGAACGGCTTCTTTGCTTTCCATGGTGTGTTCCTTATAAATCGGTTCGGAAAAACACCTATTAGTGTCTTAATAAAATGATTTAGGGAGGATGGGCAGAAAAAATCTGCCCGAAAGGAAATTACAGTGCAGTAACGTTTTCTGCTTGTGGACCTTTTTCGCCTTGACCTACAGTGTAAGTCACTTTTTGACCTTCGTCAAGAGAAACACGGCCATAACCAGTGTTGTTGATTTGACGGAAATGTACGAATACATCTTTCCCGCCGTTATCTTGTTGGATAAATCCAAAACCTTTTTCGCTGTTGAACCATTTAACTGTTCCGTTTAGTACTTCTGCCATAATAGACCCTTTTTGTTGTTATACACTCCGTTTCGGGAGTGGTCGAAAATATAAAGTGGAGTATTCTTATGGTAGATCGTACTGTTAACTAAAAGGTCTTCAATAAAAAACAAACCAAAGATGAAACTCTAAATCATCTTTCTTAGTAGCAAGTATAGCTGAAAAAAACCTTAATAGCAAGGTTTTTCTTAAACTCTTTTTAAACTTTGGACTGCACGGTAATTTTAGTTGCTTCGAACAGTGTTGCTGCTTTTTGGATCATCGGCTCTTTGAGAACATCACTGCCATCAAACTCTTTGACACTCGTTTCATCGCATTGGCTTACACAGCTTCCAACACCGATTTCAGCATCCTCGACCATCGATGCGGGTTCAGGGAGACTCTCTTCATCCGTAACCTCGACGATTGCGGGTCCTTCAAGCTCGGGTGAGGGTGGAGGGGTGAGTTCTTCGGGGGTTTTAGTGCACCCTTGAGATTTGATTTGCGTCTCTATGCCGTAAATTTCTCGAACAAACTGGCGGATGATCCCGAAACTGTTTTTGAGAAGCTCTTTATCCTCATCTTCTGCGCAGCTTTCCCATGTAAGAGTATTCTCTTCAAATGAGAGAAAAGTGACGTTGTTCTTGAAACATAAGCCGAGTTCTGCACTTCGGTCGCTGATCCGATCACACAACTGTTCAAATGGAGATTTGAGCGGTGGAGGAGTAGGGGTGACGTGGATCGTTGATGTTTCTATGATACTTGCAGGTTCTGAAACTTTGGTTGTTACATGCGTGGTAACACGTGATTCGAGTGATTCAATCATCTCGTCGATCTCTTTGATTTTCAGCGCTTCGATCATTTTAAAGAGGACGAGACTTACCACGAACCCTCCATCAGCATTGATAGCAAAGAGGGTTTTAGCATCACTGAGGATACGAAAAAATCGCTCGATCACGAGGGGACTGAAACGATGATCCCCTTCATATAATCGCTCTTTGAGATAGGCGATTAGTTCATCGATTACCATTTCTGATTCATAGGCCTCGAGTTCTTGGAGCATCGAAGTGAGTATTGAGCGGTCTTTGGCAAAAATGGCGTCAAAAAGACGGCTGATGTAATCAGGATCGAGAAGCCCCAACATATCGGCGACGGTTTTGACATCGACGAACCCTTTGGAGTAGATGATAGCTTGATCGAGGAGGGTTAGGGTGTCACGCAAACTCCCAGACCCGCTGCGGGCTAGGATGTCGAGCGCCTCAGGTTGGTACTCGATATTCTCCAGATGGAGGATATGGCTGAGGTGGTGGACAATGTTAGGGTGGCTGATCCGTTTGAAGCGAAAGTGCTGAGTACGGCTGAGAATTGTCGGTGGAAGTTTGAGCGGATCGGTCGTTGCGAGGATAAATTTGACGTATTCGGGTGGCTCTTCGAGAGTTTTGAGGAGGGCGTTATGGGCCTCTTTGGTGAGCATGTGCACTTCGTCGATGATGAAGATTTTGACATTCGCGCTCGCAGGGCGGTATTTGGTGTGTTCGATCAAATCTCGGATATCGTCGATTTTGCGGCTCGATGCGGCGTCCATCTCGATGATGTCGATGTGACGTCCTTCATTTGCCATAACACAATGCGGACATACGTCACACGGGGCGGAGGTAGGGCCATTTTCACAAATGAGTGATTTGGCAAAAATACGAGCGGTCGAAGTTTTTCCCGATCCTCGAAGTCCTGAGAAAAGATAGGCGTGAGAGAGGCGTTTGGAATCCAGCGCAAGAGAAAGAGTTTGTGAAATACTCTCCTGACCGATAAGCTCTTCGAAACGTCGAGGACGGTATTTTAACGCTAAGACTTCGGATGTGCCCAATTGAGACCTCTTTCATTTTGTGTAAGAGAGTTTACCGTGGATACGATAAATTTTAGATTACAGTGCTAACCACTCTTTGGCGACACGGCGTAGCCCCTCGGGATTTTCAGAGGCGAAAAATTTGAGGCTTGTCTCCTCAAAACGTTGTGTAAAGTCGTAATGACTTTCTAGATATTCGACGATTGCCTCACCCGAATGGATGAGGGTACTTTTCCCCTCAAAATAGGTGTCGATCGCACGGGCGACGAGAGGAAAATGGGTACATCCGAGGATAATCGCATCAGGCGTTTTTTCTAAAGAACCAAAATAGTGATGGAGGGCGCTTTGGAGTACTTCCCCCTCATAAAGTCCCTCTTCGACGATAGGGACGAGTAATGAGGTTGCGATGGCACTGAGGTTTTGGTACCCGAGAGCTTGAAGCCCTTTTTCGTAGGCTCCCGATTTAACGGTCGCTTTGGTCCCTAGAATGAGAATATTGGCATCAGTTGAAGGGATAGCATTTTTGAGGGCTAACACTCCAGGATCGACGACCCCGATGACATCGCAATCGCTCTGTTCTCTCATCTCATCGAGCGCGTAGGCGCTGACAGTATTGCACGCGGTGATCAACAGATCTATTTCAAAGTTTTTGAAAAATTCGAGGGCTTCGAGGGAGTAGCGGATAATAGTATTTTGATCTTTGACCCCGTAAGGGACACGGGCGGTATCGCCGAAGTAGATGATCTCTTCGAAGAGCTTATGCTCCAACAGCGACTTGACGACGCTTAAGCCTCCGACACCGCTATCAAAGACACCGACTCGCATCTTATTTGGTCGACTCGTTCATGCTGTCAAGAAACTCGATATTCGATTTACTTTTGAGCATGGTGTTGTAGAGGAATCGGAGTGCTTCGACTTCATCTTCTTGTTTATGCAACATTGAGCGAAGGACGAATACTTTTTGGAGTACATCCGGTCCGAGGAGGAGTTCCTCTTTGCGGGTTCCCGATTTGAGGATATCGATCGCAGGGAAGATACGGCGATCAGAAATTTTACGACTGAGGACAATCTCGGAGTTACCGGTCCCTTTGAACTCTTCGAAAATAACTTCATCCATACGGCTTCCCGTATCGACAAGGGCAGTTGCGATGATGGTCAAACTTCCACCGTTTTCGATGTTACGCGCAGCACCGAAGAACCGTTTCGGTTTATGGAGAGCATTGGCATCGACCCCACCTGAGAGGACTTTTCCGCTCGATGGTGTAACCGTATTGTACGCACGTGCTAGACGGGTGATCGAGTCAAGGAGGATAACAACATCTTTACCGAGCTCAACGCGTCGTTTTGCACGCTCGATTACCATTTCGGCTACTTTGACGTGATTTTTAGCCGGTTCATCGAACGTCGAACTGTACACTTCACCTTTTACGGAGCGTTCCATATCGGTAACCTCCTCTGGGCGTTCATCGACGAGGAGAACCATCAACTCAATCTCAGGGTGGTTATTCGTAATACCGTGCGCGATCTCTTTCATCAACTCTGTTTTACCGGAACGTGGAGGTGCAACGATCAATCCGCGTTGTCCCTTTCCGATAGGGGAGAACAGATCCATCATACGACCTGTTAATTTCGTCGGTTGGTATTCGAGTTTGATTTGCTCCAATGCGTAAAGAGGAGTAAGATTTTCAAAGAGAGGACGTTTTTTAGACTCTTCAGGCGGGAGATAGTTGATCGCTTCGACTTTGAGGAGGGCATAGTAGCGCTCTTGATCTTTGGGTGCACGTACTTGTCCCGTAACGATATCCCCATTACGGAGAGCGAAACGGCGGATTTGTGTGCTGGAAACATAGGCATCGTGCATTGAGTCACTGAAGCTCTGGTCTACGGCGCGTAAGAAGCCATAGCCGTCTTGCATGATCTCCAATATCCCTGTAAAGAGGATGAAGCCACCCTGTTGAACCTGAGTTTTGAGAATTTCAAAAATCAAATCTTGACGTTTGAGTTCGTTAGGGTCTTCGATGTTCAGTGAAGAAGCAATTTCAAGAAGATCTTCGAGTTTTTTAGTGCGTAGGGCTTCAATCGTGAATCCGTCGACCGGAACGTGGGTACGATTTTTTGAGTTATTTCGAGGAGTTTTTGCGGTATCGCTCATGCGTAGAATGCCTTAAAGTGTGTGGATTTAATCGGCGAGTTTAGGTGAGATGTCATTGACAGGTCATTATTTTGTTCCGACATTATAAACTATCGCGAAGCGGGTTGTCAAGAAAGGGTAATTATTAAAGTGTGAACGCTTTTTGCTACACTCATTTTTAGTAAGTATAATAAACATATTTGAAAAGGTTCATTTTGCTCGATTTTTTAAAAAAGAAAACCGAAGAAACTGTCGTGGTCGAAACCGTAGAGACTCCCAGAGATTTTACGAATTCGATCGGGATGGAATTTCTTTATATTGACGGCGGAGAGTTCATGATGGGACGTAATCCGCAATACAATGAGGGGGGAGAGGTGGAATCCCCCGCCCATCCAGTGAAAGTGGATGGCTTTTGGATTGCTAAATATCCTGTAACCCAAGAGCAGTATTTTAAACTGACCCGTGTTAACCCATCCTATTTTAAAAACGACAAAGTAGAAGAGGAAAACTCCCGACGCCATCCCGTCGAGCAAGTGAGCTGGTTCGATGCGAAGGCGTATGTCGAACTGATCAACCGTTATGAGGGTAAAACGCGTTTTTACGCATTAGCGACCGAAGCACAATGGGAATATGTTGCTAAGGCGGGGGGAAATACCCGTTTTACATTTGGTGATTCTGAAGCAATGCTGGATGATTATGCGGTTTATGAATACACGGCGAACGTTCGAACGGCAGCAGTAGGAACTAAACAGCCTAACCGATTAGGGATCCATGATTTGATGGGGAATGTATGGGAATGGTGTGAAGATGACTTTTTTGCCAACTACAATGGAGCACCGAGCGATGGGAGTCCGCGCATCGGCGGAGCTGAGGGGGATTCGTTTAAAGTACGTCGAGGCGGCAGCTATAAAACGGGGTATATGTGTCTGCGGAGTTCATTTCGAGGGTATTCACGCCCCGATTTTGCTTCGAATGAAACGGGATTTCGTCTCGTCATCAACGGAAATCCGTTTAGTTAAACACTCCACTCTCATAAAGCCATTTTCCATTCTCTTTTAAAAAGCGGCTTTTCTCTTTGAGGATTCCGCTATCTAAATTCGCTTCAAAAGTTACAAACGCTTCGTCCTCTCCATCCATAAACTCCGTAATTTTTAAACCGATAAATTGTGTGTTCTGTGAGAAGTGTTGAATGCTCTTTTTCCAATATGCTGTATCGTTTGTAAAATCTGAATTATCCGAATGGGTCGTTGTCATAATATAGTCCGCTAAATCGAGGGCAAAGGCACTGTAGCGCGAACGCATCAACTTTTCGGCATTCGAGGGGAGTATACCTTTATGGTACGGTTGGCAACATAGTTTGTACTTTTTGCCGCTGTGACAAGGGCAGGGGGCATTAGGTGATATTTTCATATTATGTTCGTTTTTTTTAGTTTATTATAGCGTAAGTATTGAAGCGGTATGCTATGGTGGATTATAAAAAAAGGAAAATCATGTCCTATTATCTTTGGCTCATATTCGGGGTTATCGCTTTTGTCATCGAAATGATGATCCCTACCTTTTTCGCACTGTTCGCAGGGGTAGGATTTTTAGCGGCTGCGGCGGTAGCGTTTTTCCTCCCCGAGTCGCTGTTTTGGCAGTTGATTATCGCTTCGGTCTTTATGATGATCGGTGCGGTAGTGTTTAAAAAGCGGGGGATGGGAGATGATGCTACCGATGCGGTTGGAACGCACAACGAATTCGTAGGAATCAGAGGTGTGGCATTGACCACAATTTTCCCCCATCAAGAGGGGGAGGTTGAACTGTATGAACCGGTGATCGGAGGGCGTCATTGGCCTGCGATGAGTGCCGGTGAAGAGATTGATGTTAATGCAGAGATTCGGATTGTGAAACTGAGCGGTAATACCCTCATTGTCGAAAAAATATAAATCATAAGGATTCATATATGGATGCAACTCTTCTTTTTCCGTTAGTGTTAATGGCTGCGGTGGTGTATACACTATCGCAAATGGTTCGTATCGTTCCTCAGGGGGAAGAGTGGGTGGTTGAGCGGTTGGGTAAATACCATACGACCCTTTTACCGGGATTGCATCTGCTCATCCCTATTGTGGACATTGTTGCCTACAAAATCGTCACCAAAGAGTTGATCCAGCAAACGCGTGAGCAAGAGGTGATCACCAAAGACAATGCCGTCGTGATCATCAGCGCGGTGGTTTTTTACCGCGTTACCGATCCGGGGAAGGCATCGTATTCGATCAGTAATTTCGAGAGTGCGGTAGGGAATATGACCACAACGACATTGCGTGCGGTGATCGGGGGGATGACACTGAATGAGTCCCTTTCTCAACGCGATCAGATCAAAGCGCAAGTGGCGGAGAAAATCCGCGATTCTTTGAGCGGATGGGGATTGACACTCGGTAATCTGGAAGTTCAAGACATCCGGCCAAGCCAAAACCTACAAGAGGCGATGGAGCGGCAAGCGGCGGCGGATCGTGAACGTGAAGCGGCAATTCTCATCGCTGATGGAGAGAAAAAAGCGGCGATCGCCAAAGCCGAAGGGCTAAAAGAATCAGTGATTCTCGAAGCGCAAGGGCGGCTTGAGGCGGCAAAACTCGAAGCACAGGCCAAAGTGGAGTTGGCAGAGGGGGATCGCAAAGCGATGGTCGTCGTCGCACAAGGATTCGCAGGGGGAGAAGCCTCTCCTCATTATCTCCTCGCACAGCGTTACATCGACAGCGTAAAAAATCTGAGCAATTCGGATAACTCTAAAGTGGTCTTCATGCCTGCCGATTGGCAACAGAGTCTTGCGGGGGCGGTAGGCTCACTTGGATATTTGGGAACGGCACTGGGGGAGAAAAAGTAGGCAAATTGCCAACTTTTTGTCCTCTTAGGGGTGATGAGCTATAATCACCTCTATGATATATGAAATAACGACACTTATTGGCTTTATGGCCGCCGGAACCTTTGGGTGGATGTGGAATCAATCCCGCCAACACTACGCACTCCTCGAAGCGCGTGCGTTGCAACTCCAAGAGTTGTATGCCCATGAGCAGACGCTACGATCAAAAATCCAAATCGATTTAGAAAATACTGGCAATGAGTACCATGCACTGGAACGCGATTACGCGGTGCTTCATACCCGTCACGAAGAGTCCTCACGGGGTTTTGAAGAAAAAATCCGTTTGTTGGACGAAGCCAAAGCGCAGATGAAAGTGCAGTTTGAACAGCTTGCCGCACAAATATTTGAGCAAAAAGCCAAAACATTTGACGAAGCGCATACGAAAGGGCTTGATTTGCTCCTTAAACCGTTCCGCGAGCAGATCGCGCAGTTTGCAACGCAGAGCAAGGAGCAGTTTATCCACGATGCGAAAGAACGCCAGAGTATCAAAGACGAAATTCTACGCCTCAAAACCCTCAATGAACGGCTCTCTCAAGATGCGATCAATCTCACCCAAGCTCTCAAAGGGGAGAACAAAACTCAAGGAAACTGGGGAGAGATCGTCCTAGAGCGGATACTCGAAGAATCAGGACTTCGTGAGGGGCATGAGTATGACATTCAAAGTACTCTGAGTGACGAAGAGGGGAAAAAGTTCCGTCCCGACGTCATCGTCCATCTCCCGCAGAACAAAGACATCATTATCGACTCCAAAGTCTCTCTCGTCGCCTACGATGCGTTTATCCGTGCCGAAAATGATGAAGAACGTGCTCATGCGCTGAAACAGCATCTTCTCTCAATCCATGCTCATATCAAAGGATTGAGTGGCAAACGATACGAACAGCTCAGCGGTGTACGGACTCTGGATTTCGTTTTACTATTCATGCCGATAGAGGGGGCATTTTTGCTCGCACTGGAGCAGGATAACACGTTCTTTAAAACGGCGTATGAGCAAAACATTGTCGTTGTCTCTCCCTCCACGCTACTCGTGACACTGCGCACCATTGAGCATATTTGGCGAAGCGAGTACCAAGAGCGTAATGCCAAAGCGATTGCAGAATCGGCAGAAGCACTCTATGAAAAACTGGTGGCATTTGTCGAGGATATGGAGAAAATCGGAGAGCAGATCGGACGTACCCAAAAGAGTTATGAGGGGGCGATGAACAAGCTCTCTACCGGAAAAGGGAATTTGATCCGCCGTGTTGAGGCGATGCGTAAACTGGGATTAAAGCCGAAAAAGATGTTACCCTCATCCCTCACGGAAGCAGACGAGGACGAAACACTGTTATAAGTGTGGAATCTTTACTTTTGAATTGAGTAATGCTCCGATGAGTACCATCATCGTTAGCACCCCCATCCAGCCAAACGAAATATCCAGCCCTAACCAAACCAGCCAAACGACCCATAATAAAATCGCCCCAAGCGGTGTTGGAACACCGGTGAAGTGTTTCGCAACTTCCCCAGCATCGGTGTTGATATTAAACTGGATGAGACGGCGCAGACCGCTGATGACGTAATAGATCGACACGATCGAGGCAACGATGAGGGATACACCGCTAAGATGAGTATAGACAGATTGGAAGATGAAGAAGGTCGGGACAAGGACGAAGCTCAGAAAATCGGCAAAGGAATCGAGTTGAACCCCGAATTCATTGGATAGAGCGTATTTTCGAGCAACTTTTCCATCAAAGATATCGAATGCTCCTCCCATCCATGCGAGTACCGCGGCAAACATAAAATGGTTTTGGGTGATAAAATAGGTAGCTAACAGCCCGCAGGTGATGTTGGCCATCGTGATAAGATTAGCGAGGTTAAAGTGACTCGTAGAGCGCCAGAGAAATTGCATAGTTACTCCCATGTGTATTTACACTATAATTTCGACATTATAGCCAATCTCGAAACTAGCTGTTTAATAATGAAAAGTGTTATCAATATTAAGGTTGCTGTAAGTCGATAGTCATTATCATTAGGAATATATTTAATAATCGATATCAAAATACTTTCTCATAATCGAGAGAAAATTTATAAAGTGATAGTTGTAAAGGACAATAATGAACACCATGACGCTGCTTAGTGCATGTACCAAAGGTGGAACGGCTACCGTGGTAAAGATCAATGCCAGCGGAGCTCTCAAACAACGTCTCATCTCATTTGGATTGATGAAAGGTGCTGAAGTTGTAATGCTGGAATGTGGATTGACAAAAAGTACCTATGAGATAAAAATAGGCAATGTTACTATCGCGTTGCGTCATGAAGAAGCTGAATTAATCGAGGTATCTAATGTCCACTAAACAAATTACTGTAGCCCTCGTAGGGCAACCCAATGTCGGTAAAAGTATGCTTATCAACTCGATCGGAAATGCACGGCTTCATGTAGGAAATTTCACGGGAGTGACAGTCGAGAAGAGTGTTGTTACATTTGAATATAATGATTATGAGTTCAGCGTTGTCGATCTCCCAGGAACCTATGCATTTACCGATTATTCGATCGAAGAGCGAGTAACGCATGATTACCTATGCAACGACTATTACGATTTGATCATCAATGTCCTCGATTCGACAAATATGGAGAAAAATCTTCAACTCACGGCTGAACTCATGAGTATGAGTAAAAAAATGGTAATTGCCCTCAATATGTCCGATGAAGCGGAGAAAGAGGGGATCGAGATTAATGCTCCTTACCTATCTCAGCTTTTAGGTATTCCATGTGTTTGTGTATCTGCCGCAGTTAAAACGGGGCTTGATGAGTTGATGAATGCTGTGATTAAAACTCATGAGGCACCTTTTCAAGAGCAAAAATTGATTTTTAGCGAAGCGGTTGAAGAAGAGATTAATATGATCGCTGATTATCTCAACCGTCATAAGTTTAAAGCGTCGATCTCTAATCGTAACATTGCAATAAATCTCCTCCAAAAGGAGAAAAAAACCTACCGTGTTTTACACGATAATCCTCTTTGGACAGAGTTACAGCCGATGTTGATCGAAGCAGATCGCCATGTACTGCTCCACCACGATACAGACGATATGAAAGAGGCGTTAGCCGAAGAGTATTTCTCTTTTAATCGGGGTATTATTGCCGAAGCGGTGAAGGTAAAACCAAAAGCTCCGATGAAAAAAACGACGACAGAAAAAATTGATTCTGTATTGATCCATCCGATTTTCGGAATCCCGATTTTTCTCTTTTTTATGTGGTCATTGTTTCAGTTGACGTTTGAGATCGGCTCTATTCCGATGGATTGGATCGATGCCTTTTTCGGATGGTTCGGAGAGGTGGTTGGTTCTACAATCGGCAACGATGAAATCAGGTCTCTTATTGTCGATGGGGTAATTGCCGGGGTTGGGGCAGTTGTCCTTTTTGTTCCGAATATTGTAATTCTTTTTGTCGGGATCGCATTGCTCGAATCGACGGGATATATGTCGCGGGTAGCTTTTTTACTGGATGGTTTTTTCCATAAATTCGGTCTTCACGGACAGTCGTTTATTCCACTCGTTTCAGGGTTCGGATGCTCTATCCCCGCCTATATGTCAGCGAGGATTTTGAAAAATGACCGTGATCGTCTCCTTACCCTCTTTGTAATCGGGTTTATGAGCTGTGGTGCCCGCTTACCTGTATATGTCCTTTTTACTGGAGCTTTTTTCGCCCCAGAGATGGCAGGAAATATCCTCTTTGGGATTTATATTCTCGGTGCTATGATAGGATTGATTGCGGCGAAAGTACTTAAACTCACAGCCTTCAAAGGGATTGATGAACCGTTTGTTATGGAGATGCCTAAATACCGTCTCCCATCACTAAAATTGATTTGGCATACCGTTGTAACTAAAACGATGATGTACCTCAAAAAAGCGGGAACGTTTATCGCTGCTGCATCGATGCTGGTTTGGTTTTTGAGCGCCTATCCAAAAGATGGTTCCCTCGATTCACTTTACAGTGCAAAAATCGAGGTAGCAGCCAATGAAGAAGAGGTGAAAAGACTCGAAAATCAGCTTGCCGAAGCACAGCTCTCTCAGAGCTTTTTAGGGCAAATCGGTCATGCGATTGAACCGGTTTTTACTCCACTCGGATTTGATTGGAAAATGGCAGTCGCTCTGCAAACGGGATTAGCGGCAAAAGAAGTCGTTGTTTCGACGATGGGGGTTCTTTATTCACTCGGAAGCGATGCAACCGAAGCAGATCATTCGCTCATCTCTACCATCAGTTCTCAAATACCTTTTGCCTCTGCGGTAGCGTTTATCGTCGTTATCATGACCTATTTGCCGTGTTTGGCAGCATCGGTCGTTTTCACCCGTGAAGCGGGAGGGATTAAATATTTCGGATATCTTTTCCTCTTTACAACAATCGTTGCCTATACGCTGGCATTTATCGCGTATCATTTGACATTGTGGCTGAGTTAGGAAATCATTAACCACTCTTTGTTACAATATCGCCATGAGTAAAATATTAATGATAGAAGACGATCTCGAGCTCGCCGAGATCCTCACCGAATTTTTAGAACAGTACGATTTCCAAGTGACAACGGAAGATGATCCGTTTAAAGCTCTCAGTATCCTCAAGCTTGAACAGTTTGATGCGGTGATCCTCGATTTGACTCTGCCGGGGATGGATGGACTGGAAGTATGCGAAGCGATTCGCGCACGCCAAAATATCCCGATTATCATCTCTTCAGCCCGTTCAGATGTCACCGATAAGATCAACGCTCTCGAACTTGGAGCGGATGATTATCTCCCTAAACCCTACGATCCCAGAGAACTTGAAGCTCGCATCCACTCCGTATTGCGTCGATACGATGCTGCATCGGTGGCGGCCTCAGAGATTGCCTGCGATTTCAAACTCAATGAATCTGCAATGCAAATCAGTTACAAAGGGCGTCCGTTGGAACTGACCAATGCCGAATACGGCATTTTGGCTCATATGATTAAAAAACAAGGGATGGTAGTCTCTCGTGAAGATTTAATCCACAATGTAGCAGCTATTAATGAAGATTCCTCCAACAAAAGCATCGACGTAATGATGGGGCGGATTCGTAATAAACTTGGGGATAAAGCCCTGATCGAATCGATCCGCGGTATCGGTTACAAACTCCTAAAATGATAAAAAACAATGCGGTTCTTGCCACAGTAGCATTTGCGCTGGTGGTAACGGTATCGAGTGTCAGTTACACGTTTTATCAACTGTATCAAGTGAACCGCACCAAACATATCGATAATATTTTTACTAAACACTCTCTCATCAGTCAAATCTATCATACCTACATTATCAAACAAATTTCCGAACCGATGTTTGAAGCCAATTTGGCTCTTTATGATCTTGAAGAGATCAGTGATGAGTCGATCTATGAGACTATTATCCGTCAAGGGAAAATCCTCAAAAGTGACGGTAACGGGGATGAAGTAATGGAGGAATATACCCTTTCCGATGCCCCTTTTGAAACTCATGTTGCACAGCAGGTGATTACTTCGATGATTGAATACCGAGGCGATATCTATTTTTGGGTTGAATCCTCACGACATAGCGTTCTCCTTTTAGATCGAAGCATTGAACCTTATCGTCCTGTCAATTTGATTTCAGCATACGGAACACTGATGAGTATTCTGATGATTTCGTTTGCTCTCATCATTTACCGGCTCCGTCCGCTGCGTCGTTTACGTAAACAGATTGCCCGTTTCGGGGAAGGGGATATGGGGGTGCGATTTCGGATTGAGGGAAGTGATGAGATTGCCCTAATCGCCAATGAACTCGATACCACCCAAAATAAAATTCGCTCCTTAATCGAATCTCGCACCCTCTTTTTGCGCAATATTATGCATGAACTCAAAACGCCGATTGCCAAAGGACGTATTGTTACGACCATGCTCAGTGATGAAAAACAGCAAGCGCGGTTTGAGGGGATATTCGAGAGGTTAGAGTCTTTGATCGGTGAATTCGCGTTGATCGAAGAGATCACCTCCGGGAATCAGCATCATGAGAAAAAAGAGTACCGTCTGGTCGATATTATCGATGGTGCAGTTGATTTGGCAATGGTTGACTATGAGTCAGTGAGATGCGATGTCGATACTTCGATCAAGATAGAGGTGGATTATCGTTTGTTTGTTACTGCAGTGAAAAATTTGATTGATAATGCTATCAAATACTCCCCAGATAAAAAAATGGAGATAACGGTAGAGCGGGGAGAAATTCTTTTTATCAATACGGGTGAACCGCTGAAAAATCCTCTCTCGTATTATATTGAGCCTTTTACCAAAGATCACCCGACAAAAGATAGCTTTGGGCTAGGACTTTACATTGTCGATGCGATCTTAAAAGAGCACGGATACGTGCTAGCGTATGAACGTCGGGAAGATCGAAATTGTTTTATTTTTGTCCCGCTCAAACCTAAAAGGAAATAGATGAAAAAAATTTTAATTACCAATGACGACGGATATGAATCAGCGGGGCTTTTAGCTCTTATCGAAGCATTAGACGGGCTTGGGCAAATTACCGTAGTTGCTCCATCGACAGAAAAATCGGCGTGCGGCCATTCTTTGACCCTGACACGTCCGCTCAGTTTTATCAGTGTGGGAGATGATTTTTACAAACTTGATGACGGCACCCCGAGCGACTGCGTTTATCTCGCCCTTCACTCGCTGTTTGAAGAGTGTAAACCTGATCTACTCATCAGTGGGATTAACAAAGGGTCCAACATGGGTGAGGATATCACCTACTCGGGGACAGCAGCGGCAGCGATGGAAGCAGTGCTTCATGATGTTCCCGCTATCGCAATCTCACAGGTGATGGATTTTACCCAGCCCTTAGGCGATTTTGCGTTGGCGAAACAAGCAATCCGCCATTTGGCCGAGAAGATTTTGCACGGAGATTTTCCATTAAGTGAGCGAGAGTTTTTAAATGTCAATATCCCCCATGATGTTGATGAGTTAGAATTCGCCGTGACCTATGCGGGGTATCGCTATTATGCGAATGACGCTCACCTGCATCGAAATCCGCGAGGGATGGAATATTACTGGCTGGGATTGCATCCGCTGGAGTTTAAACCGCGTGACAACCGAAAATCACTGTGTGATTTCGAGGCGATTGAAGCGGGCAAAGTCTCTTTAACTCCGATAAAACTCGATATGAGTGCCTATAAATCGATGCAAAATTTGAGAGAGTGGCTGTGAGACATACCCGTACAAAACTCGTATTTGGCGAAGAAGTTTTTGATAAACTTCAAAACGCGAAGATTCTCCTCCTCGGCGTAGGAGGTGTGGGAAGCTTTTGTCTCGATTGCCTCTACCGCTCCGGCGTACGTGATATCACGATTGTCGATTTTGACCGCTATGACCTCACCAATCAAAACCGTCAAATGCACTCTGAACATCACGAGGGGGAGCTCAAAGTTGAAGCACTAAAAACTCACTATCCAGAAGTGATTGCCATGAGTGATAAAATTACACCCGAATGGGTCGAAACATTTGATTTTGAGCCCTACGACCTGATTCTTGATGCGATTGACGATATGTGGGCAAAAATTGCTCTCATCCAAAAGTGCTACCCCAAACTCATCTCTTCCGTCGGCTCGGCAAAACGTCTCGATCCAACGAAGATCGAGGTACGCTCCATCTGGAAAACCGAAGGGGATCCGTTCGCTTCGAAACTTCGAAATGAACTCCGCAAGCGAAAATTCAAAGGGGATTTTAGCTGTATCTGCTCTTCTGAACTTCCTCGTATCAAAGAAAAAGGGAGTTTTGTGGCGGTAACGGGAGCCTTCGGTTTAGCGATGTGTTCGTTAGCACTTCGACGAATAGGGTTTTGAGCGAACCCTTTGGTATAATATCCCCACTTATTTTTCGGAGCAAACAGTGGAACAAAAAGAACCGATGACCAAATACGGGTTTCAGCGCTTATCAGACGAGCTGAACACCCTTAAAAATATCGATTTACCGGCAGTCAATGTCGAAATCGATCGTGCCAAAGAGTACGGGGATCTCAAAGAGAACTCCGAATACCATGCCGCACGAGAAAAACAAGCTTTTATCGGAACCCGCATCGCAGAACTGGGAGAGGTGATTTCGCGTGCTCAAATTGTAGACCCGAGTGAGCTTGAACACGCTCGTGTCAGTTTTGGTTCAACCGTTGTTTTGAATAATCTTGATACGGATGAAGAGGTTACCTATACAATCGTTGGCGGATGTGAAAGCAACCCTGAACGTGGACTCATTTCGTTTAACTCACCATTGGCAAAACAACTTTTGGGTCGAGAAGAGGGAGATGAATTCAATGCGAAACTCCCCGGAGGAACCAAAAATTTCGAAGTGATCGAAGTCAAATATCAGGAGATCGTGTTTGAAAGCCATTAACGTAGGTATTATCGGCGTCAGCGGTTATACTGGGCTAGAACTCGTCAAAATGCTTATTTCTCATCCGATTTTTAATCTCGTTTATTGCGCTAATACCGAAGGTGCTGCTACGGTTGTAGAACTCCATCCGGCTTTGATGGGTGTGTGTGATCTGAGTGTTGAAAAAGTTGATATTGAATGTGCATCACAGGTTTGTGAACTCATCTTTTTAGCTTTACCCCATAAAACCGCAATGCAGACAGCTAAAGGGCTATTGGAACGTGGGATAAAAGTGGTCGATCTCTCCGCCGATTATCGCCTAAATCAGGAAAATTATGAAGCGTTTTATTGTGAGCATGAAGATTTGGATAACCTCTCCCATGCCATTTACTCGATCCCTGAACTTCACGGTGAGATTGCCAAAGGTTCACGTCTTATCGCCAATCCGGGTTGCCATGTTACGGCATCGCTCATGGCATTGGCACCGTTTTTGGATCATATCGATTTAACAAATCCGATTTTCATCGATTCTAAAACGGGTGTTTCGGGAGCAGGTAAATCGCCGAGTGCTACGGTTCATTATGTCAATGTGAACGATAATATCAACTGTTATAACATCATCAAACACCGTCATGCTACCGAGATTGAGCAACACGCATCGGCGTTGTGTAACGGTGAAGTCAAAGTAACTTTTGTCCCTTCACTCGTCCCGATGACGCGGGGGATGCTTGCGTGTGTTTACGCGACACTCAAAGACGATTGTGATCCGTTAGAAATGATGGAGTCATTTTACGCCGATAAATCTTTTGTCCGTGTCCGCAAAGCACCTCCCCATACGAAAATGACCTCTGGGACGAATTTCGCCGATGTGTATGCCGCTCGTCATGGAAATGGACTCGTTGCGATGTGTGCGATTGATAATCTGATGCGCGGCGCGAGTTCGCAGGCACTTGTTAATGCTAACATCATGATGGGTTTGGATGAAAACCTCGGAATTCCGCGCATCGCTTATGTCCCTTAAAACACTTCAAGAGGGTGCGATCCTCATCGCAGATGCCCACTGCGCTCCGTGGCGTACCCCTTTTATTGATTTTCTTCGCGCCCTTGCAACGGGTGAGATCACGACACCTCAACTCATTTTGATGGGGGATGTGTTCGATATGCTTTATGGTCCTATCACGCGGACCTATCCGTATAACACTGAAGGGATTGATCTTATCAACCGTTTAGCAAATACAATAGAGATCATTTATTTAGAGGGAAATCACGATTTTTTGCTGGATGAATTGTTTCCGAATGTGCAGGTTTTACGCCGTGAAAATCAACCTCTTATGATGAACTTCGAGGGCAAGATCGTAGCGCTCTCTCACGGTGATAGCAATATGGGATTAGGGTATGAACTTTATACGGCGTTGATCCGTAACCGAAGTATACTCGCTATGCTTCGTACAATCGATACATTGGGCGGTGGATTTATTGTCAGATGGCTGGAAAAACAGATGAAACGAAAAATCCATTGTCGTCCTATCGATCAATTTGCGACACTGATACAAAACCGATTGGAAAAATTAAAATTTGATTCGATTGATGTTTTAATTGAGGGCCATTTTCACCAAAATAGGAGATTTGAAGTTAATAGTTTAAATTATATCAACGTCGGTGCTTTTGCTTGCAATGAAAGATACTTTACTGTACAATCAAATCAAAATCAGCCGTTATTACACGAAGCAGTTTTTCGTAAGGAGCCCCTATGAAGGGACAAGGTGATGTTTTAAAAGTCGGCACCAATGAAATGGAACTCGTCGATTTTCGTATTTTCAAACGCGAAGGCGATGAAATATACGAAGGGATATATGGTGTTAACGTTTCTAAAGTGCGTGAAATTATCCGATTTCCAAAATTAACCGAACTACCGGGAACTCCTCCCTTCATCGAGGGAATTTTCGATCTACGCGGGGTGGTTATCCCTGTCGTTAATTTGGCAAAATGGATGGGGGTTGAAGCTCCCGAAGAGATGGTGAGTGAATCTCGTGTCATTATTACCGAATTCAATAATATTCTTATTGGTTTTGTAGTTCATGAAGCGAAACGTATCCGTCGGATCAATTGGAAAGATATTGAACCGGCCTCTTTTGTCTCCTCTTCGGGAGGGCTGGATGGTTCTAAAATTACGGGTGTCACCCGAATCGAAGATGATGCAGTTCTTTTGATTTTGGATTTAGAAGGGGTAGTTCAAGAACTTGGGCTCTACCAGCCTTCCAGTGGAAAACTCAGCGCAGGACATGAGCGTTTTAGTGGTCATGTTTTGCTTCTCGATGACAGTGCTACCGCACGACGTATTATTAAAGAGGCATTGGAACAAATGGGCTTTGATGTTATTGAAGCCACAGATGGGCAGCAAGGGCTTAAAATTTTGGAAGATCTTTATCATGCATACGGTAATAACATCTCTTCCAAACTTCGCCTTATCGCATCGGACATCGAAATGCCGTTGATGGATGGATTCCATTTCGCGGCCAATGTCAAATCCGATGAGCGTTTCAAAATGATACCGATTGTCTTTAACTCTTCTATTAGCGATCATTTCAGTGAACTACGTGGAAAAGAGGCTGGCGGAGAAGCGTATTTGGTCAAATTTGATTCGAATTTATTTTACGATGAAGTAGCGCGTGTTGTACGTGCTCATATTCAATAGGGGTTAGACAATGGATGAATTTGAAGAGATATTACAAGATTTTCTGATTGAGTCGTTTGAACTGATTGAACAGCTGGACCAAGACCTTGTGGAACTGGAATCACGACCTGATGATTTAGATTTACTCAATCGTATTTTTAGGGTAGCCCATACGATCAAAGGGGCTAGTTCCTTTTTGAACTTCGATGTATTGACCCATCTGACCCACCATATGGAAAACCTTCTTAATATGGCACGACATGGCGATCTCGTCATCGATGCTGATGTGATGGACGTTATTCTCGAATCAATCGATTTGATGAAAGCATTACTGGTTCGTATCCGTGATAGCGGTGTAGATGGCGGATTAGAAGTCGACGGATGTGTTTTACGCCTTGATGCCGTTGCAAACGGGACTCCTCTAGGAGAGACGGTCGCTCCAGCAGTAGCTGAACCTGCTCCGGAACCGGTAGCAGAAATTGCTGTTGCATCGGATGAGGAAGAACCAGATTATTCAGGGATGAGCGAAGAGGAAGTGGAAGCAGAGATTGAACGTCTGATCGCAGTACGTCAAGCCGAAGATGCGGCAAAACGTGCGGCAAAAGCACCCTCAGCGACAGAAACAGTAGAAGAAGAACCAGACTATTCAGGGATGAGTGAAGAAGAAGTAGAAGCGGAGATTGAGCGGCTTATTGCAGTACGTCAAGCAGAAGATGCGGCGAAACGTGCACAAAAAAGTACAGAGACGGAAGCACCGAAAGCTGAATCTGCACCTGCACCAGCACCTGTGGCAGTAACTCCGGCAGCAGCCCCTGCTGCTCCCAAACCTGCTCCTGCTCCTCGAAAAGTTGAACCGAAAGAGGATGGAGAAGCTCGCGGAGGTGCTGCGGTAGAGCAAACGATTCGTGTCGACGTTAAACGGTTGGATCATTTGATGAATCTTATCGGGGAATTGGTTCTCGGCAAAAATCGCCTGATCAAAATCAATGATGACGTTGAAGAGCGTTACGAAGGGGAAGCATTCCTCGAAGAACTCAACCAAGTTGTATCGATCGTCTCGCTGGTAACGACCGATTTGCAAATCGCGGTTATGAAAACTCGTATGCTCCCAATCGGAAAAGTATTCAACAAATTTCCTCGTATGATCCGTGACCTTTCGCGTGAGCTCAACAAAAAAATTGAGCTTGAAATCACCGGGGAAGAGACGGAACTCGATAAATCGATTGTAGAAGAGATCGGCGATCCGTTAGTACATATTATCCGTAACTCATGCGACCATGGAATTGAAACACCCGAAATACGTTTGGCTTCAGGTAAAGAAGAGAGTGGAACCATTCACCTCAAAGCGTACCACGAAGGGAACCATATCGTTATTCAAATTATCGATGATGGTAAAGGTCTTGATGCAGAGATGCTGAAGCTGAAGTCGATCGAAAAAGGTATTATTACCGAAAAAGAAGCGGATACAATGACTGAAAAAGAGGCATTTGGCCTTATTTTCCGCCCAGGCTTCTCAACGGCTGCTCAAGTAACCAGCGTTTCAGGACGCGGTGTTGGTATGGATGTGGTAAAAACCAACATTGAAAAACTCAACGGTATGATCGACATCGACTCTGAAGTGGGCAAGGGTACGTCGATGAAACTCAAAATCCCTCTCACCTTGGCGATTATCCAAGCGTTGCTGGTCGGGGTTCAAGAAGAGTATTATGCGATTCCTCTCGCGTCGGTTCTTGAAACGGTACGCATCAGTAAAGATGAAATTTATACCGTTGAGAGCCGTTCCGTTATGCGCCTTCGTGATGAAGTCCTCTCATTGGTCCACATCGGCGATATTTTCGAGGTCGAGCGTGTTTTTGATAACAGTGAACACGCGTATGTTGTTGTCCTTGGTCTGGCTGAGAGTAAAATCGGTCTTATTGTCGATTCCCTCGTTGGACAAGAAGAGATCGTTATTAAATCCCTCGGTGAGTATCTCAAAGGGATTGAAGGGATCGCTGGGGCTACGATTCGCGGAGATGGCGGCGTAACGTTGATCGTTGACGTTGCGGCATTGATGCAAATGGCAAAATCAGTCAAATCAACTGTAGGGCAAGAGAGTGCTGAATCCAGAGGGCGTTTAGGGGCAAAAAATAAAGCGAGCGATTATACGGTGATGATCGTTGATGATTCAAAAACCGATCGTACCATAATGCGAAAAGCGTTAGAGCCGATGGGAATCACCCTTGTCGAAGCAACCGATGGGATTGAAGCGCTGAATATCCTCAAACAGGGCGATTACATGTTCGATGGAATGTTGGTTGATATTGAGATGCCGCGAATGGATGGATATACACTTGCTGCTGAAATCAAAAAATACAATAAGTACAAAAATCTTCCACTAATTGCCGTGACCTCACGAACCGGAAAAGCAGACCGCATGCGCGGTGTTGAATCGGGAATGATCGAGTACATCACAAAACCGTATTCACCGGAATATCTGATGAATGTCGTCAAGCGTAACATCAAGTTTAACGAGGGGCTATAACATGAGCGAAAAACTCCAACAAATTATCAACAAACAGCAAAAGTCCCTCTCAGGAGATGATATTAAAATCGATGAAGTGATTCAATTAGTCGGTTTCATCGTCGGTGATGAAGAGTTCTCGGTACCCATTTTAAGCATCCAAGAGATTATTAAACCAATCTCTTG
>CAZKJU010000013.1:0-34733 GCA_964553185.1 uncultured Sulfuricurvum sp. | reverse complement strand
AGACACACCAGCGAACAACATTGCAAGAGCAATTTTTTTCATTTGTTTTCTCCATTAAAAATTTGACCGCTATTATATTCCTATGAATCTTAAAGCACTCTAACTGTTTAACCTTTAATAAAGAGTTTGTTACAATATGACACTCCCTTTATGAAGGCTTTATATGCGCTACAGTGATGTTGATCTAAATAGTAAAACCATTTTGATTACAGGTGGAGCGGGCTTTATCGGCTCTAATCTTGCATTTTATTTTCAAGAACACTATCCTCAGGCGCATGTTGTCGTATTGGATCTTTTTCGCTCTAATTTGACTCTCTCAAACGGCAATCTCAAAAGTTTCGGTCATTTTAAAAACTTGATAGGCTTTCGTGGCGAAGTAATCAGCGGCGATATTAACGACAAAACTTTGCTCTCATCATTGGTTCAAAACTATCAATTTGACTATATCTTTCACGAAGCGGCAATTTCGGATACCACGGCGTTGGAGCAGGACTTGATGATCCAAACCAATGTCAACGCTTTTAAAGATTTACTTGATATTGCTGTAGCGCACGGTGCCAATATGATTTATGCCTCTTCGGGTGCTACCTATGGTGACGCCCCTTCTCCGCAGAGGGTTGGACAAGAAGCTCCTCAAAACGTCTACGGCTTCTCCAAACTGATGATGGATCATTTGGCGCGTCAATATGCTCAAAAATATCCGAATATTTCGATTGTCGGATTGCGTTATTTTAATGTTTACGGTCCGAGAGAATTTTTTAAAAATAAAACTTCGTCCATGGTGGTGCAGTTTGGTCATCAGCTCCTTGCGGGGAAAAATCCAAAACTTTTTGAAAATTCGGATCAAATTTTGCGTGATTTCATCTACATCGAAGACATCATCCAAGCCAATGTTTTGGCGATGCACCCAAAAGAGAGCGGTGTGTTCAATGTCGGAACGGGGAAGGCACGATCGTTTCAATCGATGGTGGATATTCTGCAGCGTGAGTTAGGGACATCGTTTGTATGTGAATATATCCCTAACCCGTATGTCGGACGCTATCAGTTTCATACCGAAGCCGATATTGAAACGACGAAAGCTGTTTTGGGATATACCCCCCGTTTTGAATTCGAAGAGGGGATTGCAGCGTATGTACCTGAGATTAAACGACTATATGAGCAGGAGTTATCATGAAATCATTGCATACAAAGCAACCCCATATCCTTGTTATCGGGGATTTGATGATCGACCATTATCTCTGGGGAGGATGTGAACGGATCTCTCCCGAAGCTCCGGTGCAGGTTGTCGATATTGCGCGGGAGACAACGGTTCTCGGCGGTGCGGGAAATGTCATTAATAATCTCGTGGCACTCGGGGCACAGGTGAGTGTGGCAGGAGTAATCGGGGATGATGAAAATGGAAAAGAACTCCTCTCGATGCTCTCTTTGATCGGGGCTTCCAGCAAAGGATTAATGGTTCAGCATGGACGTAAAACATCGAAAAAAAGCCGAGTAATCGCCTCTAATCAACAGATTTTGCGTTACGACAATGAATCCAAAGAGGCGATTGATAAAACAAGCGAACGTTCAATTATCTCGTATGTGATCGATGTGATCGATAGCTGTGATATTATCATCCTCTCGGACTATGGCAAAGGGGTGATTACCGATGCGGTAGCCGGCGGAGTGATCGCAGCAGCCAAAGCGGCCAGCAAAAAAGTGCTTGTCGATCCAAAAGGGAAAGATTACCGTAAATACCGTGGGGCGTATCTACTTACCCCAAACAAAAAAGAGGCATCTGAAGCGACCGGTATCGTTATCAACGATGAAAAAAGTCTCCAAAAAGCGCTTGTAAGTTTAAAAGAAAATTGTTTATTAGAGTGCTCGATGATTACCCTCTCTGAAGATGGGATTGCCATTTATGACAAAACAATGCGCCGCTTTCCTACGGTAGCAAAAGAGGTTTATGATGTTACGGGTGCGGGGGATACGGTGATTGCTTCTCTCTCTTTTGCTTTGAGTTGCGGCTATACGATCGATGAGGCGGCACCGTTTGCGAACCATGCGGCCGCCGTTGTTGTCGGAAAAATCGGTTCAGCGACCGTAACACTCGGTGAGATCGAGGAATATGAATCAAGCTTGCATCAAAGCACCTCTGATATGCACATCAAAACCAAAGAGGAGATTTATGCTCTCTCTGATCGTCTCAAAAAAGAGGGAAAAAAAGTCGTATTTACGAATGGCTGTTTTGATATTCTCCATGTCGGTCACGTCAAATACCTCCAAGAGGCAAAAAGTTACGGAGATGTGTTGATCGTAGGGCTTAACTCAGACAGTTCGGTCAGAGAGCTCAAAGGGCCAACGCGTCCGGTCAATACCCAAGACGATCGTGCCTACATTTTAGCGGCGCTGGAATCGGTTGATTATGTCGTATTGTTTAGTGAAGAAACTCCGCACGATTTGATCCGAGATATCGCTCCCGATATTTTGGTCAAAGGGGGCGATTATGAAGGCAAAAGCGTGGTTGGAGCGGAATTTGCTGGAGAACTGCGACTGGTGCAGTTTGTGGATGGGAAAAGTACCACTGCAACCATAGCACGTATTAATGAAGGGACAACATGTTAAAAAAATTACTTTTAATGGCTGTAATCAGCAGTGGCGCGTATGCGGCCCATCAAATCGGTGTGAACGTAAACGGTAGCGACGTGGAAGGGCAAATTCGTCTCGATATGGGACGGATGGGAAATGCGATGAGCAATACCTATATTGGTGCTAGAGTTCTCAATGGAGACAACAACAATAGTAAATCAATCAATGATCCAGACCCACTGATGGAGGTCTCATTTATGGTGATGCGTCCGGTTCATGGTGTTCCGGGATTGAAACTAGGTCTTGGCATTAAAGGTGAATATACCGATATCGATGGAAACACGTATGCAGCTATTCCTCTAGGGGTTGAAGCAGAGCTGCAACTACCTATTAATACTCCGTTCCCGGTCTATGTTGGGGGAGCACTCTATTATGCCCCTTCGGCATTGAGTTTTCAGGATGGGGATGGGTATTTGGAAACCCGTGTTCATCTTGATGCAGAGCCGATTGATAACGGACGACTTGAAGTGGGGTACCGAAAGATCGATACGGATCTTACAAGTAGAAATGTGACGTATAATGATTCGTGGTATTTTGGGATGAGATTGGATTTTTAACCTACTTTTTTAGACCGGTAAAAAAGTAGCAAAAAAGCCTCATCCCCTAAGCAAACCGCTCGTGCATCGTTTGGCACTTCTGCCACGAGCACGGCTTTTTGGATGCTTAGAGGATAAATTATATTAGTTTTTTTACCGCTTCAATCACTTCTTCTGCTTCGATACTCTTCATGCACTCATGATGCCCCAGTGGGCACTCTCGTTTCATACATGGTGCACACTCCATATCATGTCGTACAATTACACTTTTTTCATTCCTCCACTGCGATGTCTCTAGGTGGCGTGTCGGACCGAAAATCGCTACTGTTGGTACTTGATATGCTGCTGCAACATGCATTGGACCGCTGTCGTTCGTGATAAAGAGATCCAACCCACCGATAAAACTGCATAGCTCGGCTATCGACGTTTTGCCTGCTAGATTGGTGACATTAATCCCTTTTAACCGTGATTCGATATCGTTTGCCATCCCTACCTCACTCGGTCCTCCAAACAAGATGATCTCATAACGATCCGCATACGCACGCGCCACTTCTGCAAATTTTTCGGGATACCACCGTTTGGCACTGCCGTAGGTTGCTCCGGGGTTGATTCCCAAAGTTGGACGCGAATAATGATGCGATGGGATGTGAAGTTTTAAAGATTCAATTACGAGAGGTTGATGGCTCAGGCTTTGGGCGATATCGCGATATTGCTCGACCAGGTGAGAGGGATGATGGGGTTTGATGGCGTGTGTTAGCAACAATGAGGAGTGCCAGCTGCGACGTCCTGCCGTGATCGCTGTTCCGCTCCAGTAGAGTAGTAGTGAGGAATGGAGCTGATTGCGAAAGGTGATCGCCATATCATGCGCTCCCAGCTCCGCAGCAAATCGGTAGGTGTTGAGAAACCGATTCCCCCCCTTTTTCGTCTCATCGACATAATGGCGTTTGTACTGAGGGTGATACTTGAGTGCTTCGATACTGACAAACGAACCGACGAGGGTGAGTTCGGCTTCGGGATAGATGACGCAAAGGGCTTCGATAGCAGGTGTGGCCATCACGGCATCACCGAGCCAGTTTGGTAGGATAACGAGTAGAGTCATTCTTGATCCTTGTAGCTGTAAATGGGCATAGAGGCGGTAGACCAAGCGACCTCTAATTCACCTCGCGGAGTTGAGCAGATGAGGTTATATTCATCTGTACGGTGATAAAAATCGATAAATTTTGCATCACTTAGGTGAGAGAGCATCGTACGATACGCCTCAAAAGCGCTCCGTTTTCGGATAACTCCATTGCGGTTATCGATGAGCCCGTATCCAGGAGCTATGAGCTGATGCCAATACACACTGCTCACCTTCTGAGAAGCAAATGCAAGGAGATGATAACGGACCATATAATCACTGTAATCTTCTTCACTGACACATTCATGTTCACTGGTTGGAGCATAGGGGGCAGTGTTTTGGATCGGCCAGTTGGTTTCGGTAATGATGAACTCATTGGTGGTTTTTGGGCTAAGAGAGATCAATGCGCTCAAAAGATTGATTTTTCCCATGAGATTAAATCCCATCTGGGTGTTTTCAGGAGCACCTCGACGATCGACATAGAGGAGGCTCCCTATCGCATCAAAACGGATTTTTGCTGCATTAAAGAGGGTATGGGCGCTAAAGTGGTACTCGAAATCGATGACGTTCGAGCCAATGAGTTTAAGGTGTCGAAAACGGGTTTGTTTCAGCTCATACGCAACGCTGTAAAAATCGAGATATTCGTTGACGCTAAAAAAGCCCCATTTGGCTCGGTTGATTGTTGAACCGATGATATAGGTATGACAAACTCCTTCCAACGCTTCGAAAATCTGGATGAAATGATCGCGGCTCATATCGGGACTCGTGATGTGTTCTCGATCTTGGAGGAGTGCAACGGTAATCTCTTTGCCCGCAAAAGAGCGGATAAAAGTGACGTATTCATGGAGTCGATCCATCTCCCACAGCGGAATGCGAATGAGGAGTTTTTTGACACCGAGTTCATCCAGCAGATAGGGGGTCGTATTGGGCTCTTTGTCCAAATTCACCCCCATACCGAAAAAATCTTCACCGCTGATGGTACGATTTCTGATAAACGGCATAAGTAAGAGGGCAAAAGGGATAGTGATGAGTGCGATCAAAAAAGTTTTAATGAGGGAGGGGAGGGCACTGCGTCGCATGGCACGTTTGAGAGCTTTATCCTTGATAACAGAGGGTTGATCGGAGTAGTGATCCCAGTTAAACGGCGGTTTCATACGTTATTTTACCCATTTATTTTGTTCAAGGAGTTTCGATTCAACACTATCAATCGCAAAAAGGTTACGTTGCATTTGTGCGATCGCGTGCGGTGAACCTTTGGATTCCACGACGGTTTTAAAATTATGCATTATATATCCTTCTTTGGAGATATAACCGATTTGATTTCCTCCGAATAAATAGACAAATCGGGAGGAAACAGAGGTGTCAAATAATGAGTTGCCCATAGCGGTAAAAGGTTGTTGAAATCCGAGTAGATCGATGATTGTCGGGAGGATATCATTTTGCGATCCCAGAGTCTCTAGGGTCTGTGGTTTAAAAATTTTAGGGGCATAAATAACCAGAGGAATTCTAAAATGCTCGATTCCGGGCAATGAAACATCGTTGGGACGAAGCGATTTTCCCACCGGATCAAGTGCATCTCCACTCCCATGATCTGCGGTAAAGATAAAGATAGTACTATCAAACCAGGGCTCTTTTTTGACACCCTCCATAAAGCGTTCAATTGCATTATCGACATAAATGAGGGAGTTTAATCTACCGTATTGCCCTCTGAGATCATGCGGATAACGTTCAAATTTTGAATGGGGGAGATGATAATCGGTATGATTGGTAGAGGTGAACATAAAACCGATAAAAGGTTTTTGAGCGGTGTTGAGCTTTTGATGCATAAAGTGAAAAAGATTGTAATCATACGTCCCTGTCTCAGGCTTTCTCCCTGCTTCTACTGTCTCGATATTGGGGATATCCTCAGCCCCGTAATAGTGATCGAATCCTGCTAATTTTGAGACAGCATCAATCCTAAATGATCGTCGATCTGATCCTTGCATGGAGATCGTCTGATAGCCGTTTTGCTCCGCAATTTTTCCGAGATAGCTCAAACGTGAGAGTTCCAAACCGCTTCCGAGATATTGCAATCCTGGTGGGACGGTGACACCGGTAAAAACAGAGGTAAGCCCATTGATAGATCGATATCCGTTGGCATAAAAATTGGTAAATTTCAGCCCCTCATTGGAAAGCTTCTTGAAATAGGGGGTTACTCCTAACTCTTGGTAGCGGGTGAATCCATCGATATGCTCTGCTCCCCATGACTCCAGCAAGACGATCACAACATTGTATTGAGGTTTTTTATCTTTTATAAAAGCACGTGCGAGAGGAGCCTCTTTAGAGACAAACGGAGCCTGCGAGCTTCGGAGCAATTTGGTTGTAACCGTGAGCGCCTCATCGAACTTCATGAGTGTATGCTGTTTATCGGCTTCATAGGCTCCTGCAGTACGATAAATGGAGAAAAATCCATTGAGTGCGAGATTTCCGGAGCTCGTTTTATTAACGGCATACGCATCGGAGATACCAAACGATTTGCTCTCGGTGGAGTTTCGGATACCGGCAAACAGAATCAGGATAATCGCCAATAGCGCAATCCAACTTTTTTTAGTAACGTCCTGATTTCGGATAGGGGCACTGAACAATTTCGCGTAAAACCAGAAAATGCCCACAAATAAAAAAGCAGAACCGACGGTATAGTTCAGATACGAGTTAAAAGCCATATTGGTAATAATGGCGGTATCTTGAGCAAGATAAAAAAGCTCATTGGAGATGTGCCGATGACTGAAATCATAATAAAGGACATCTCCGATGCAGATTGCCAAAATAGTGATAAAGACAATATTCCACATGAGCGCAATGCTTTGACGATACCCTTTGGCATGAATTACGGGTATGGGAAGCGTCAACAAAAGGATAAAAAGACCTAAAAAGGTAAAAAGGGTGATGATGTCGACACGCAAACCGTTGAACAGGGATAGTATCAGCTCAGCAGAGGTAAGATTTGCAAAATCTTCCGGATACGTCAATAAGAGAAAAAAACGTACCCCCATCATCAAGAGCAATCCGACGAACAGAGCTGCTATTGTTTGTGTGTATCGGTTTTTAAAATTCATTTCAACAGTGCTTTGAGACGCTTTTTGAAATTTTTGATCCGTTTATTGACATTATTATGGCGCTGCATCTCGGTAATGGCGATAGTTTCATCGAGACCGCTAAGATGGGCGTACTCTTTTGCCATGATTATGATATCCTCATCGCTTGCCCAAAGCTTATTAAAATTTTCACACCCCTGCATCGGAGTGATAGATCTAAAATCCATTCGATTGATATCGACGATGTAAAATAGGTACCCCTCTGATGTTTCTTGAATCAAGATGTTACCCGGGGAATAGTCTAGATGCCATACCCCTTTTTGATGAAGGTCAAAGGTGTAAGCTGCAAAACAGCGCAATACTTCTTGATAGTTTTTTACTTTGTGGTGCAGTGCTTCACGGATGGTAAAATCATATGGGCAATATCGGGTGATAAAATAGCTGTTTTTGAGTGTTTTAGAGGAATAAAACTCGGCGTATCCGATCGGTTCAGGTGTCGAAATCTCTAAACCTTTCAATATCATCGCATTGGTATACGATTTAGATGCTTTGCTGGAGCGAAAATAGGTATAAATGAGACGGTTAAGACTATGGGGTATTTTAAACGATTTTATAACCGTTTTGATCCCATGAATCTCGACTATTTTGAGTTCATTGCGAGCTTTGTGGATACTTTGAGTATTTTGTTCAAACAGCTCAGGCAAAATTGAAACTGTTGATTCGAACTCTGGAAAATCAGGATTGAGTGCATAGTCGATTTTCACGGTGGCCTTTGATGATGAGAGTCTATTTTGATTCTTAATAATACCATTTTATAAAGTAATCTTCGATAAAATGAACCGTATAAAATATTTAGCCGAGTGTGGCTGATGGATGGAGTTAAGAGGATGAATCCAAATGGTTAAATTTCGATTTGATCCCATGAAAAACAGCAAACTCCCTTATTATCTTAAAAATGCAGCCTCGTTTATCACTCCTAGCTTTCTGTATCGCTTTTTACTCCCAAAAGTCCTTAAAACATTAAAAAAAGATGACCTTCTTGCCATAAACGACAGGGTAAATTACTACAACAAACTTTCTCACCCCTTTTCACTAGAAGCTCATGCAAAAAGTATTAAAGAGTTCAAATCCGAAAGTAAAAAAACCTATTTTTTCGATCTCTATATCTACCTCCGTTATTTTAGTGAATCGTTTAAAATCAGCTATCTCTTCGGTGATATTACACAGATTCCAGAAACCCCCTCGCTTCTTAAAAGCAGACCGATAGAGGGGGATAATCAGAACTCTGTTTTGATGAAGCTGAACAAAGTGAGACATTTTATTTTTGTGAACGATACCACTGCGTTTAAAGAGAAAAAAAACATGGCAGTGTGGAGGGGTAAAGCTTATCGCGATCATCGGCAGAAGTTTTTAGAGGCGTTTTACAATCACCCCAAATGCGATGTAGGTCAAACCAATACCAAGGGGAATATGAATGCGCCTTGGCAAAAAAAGAAAATGAGTTTAAAAGAACAGTTGGAATATAAATTTATTTTGAGTATCGAGGGGAATGATGTCGCTTCGAATTTAAAATGGGTTATGTCATCGAACTCGTTGGCTTTTATGACGAAACCAAAATATGAGACATGGTTTATGGAAGGGCGATTAATTCCAAACTACCATTATGTTCTCCTCAGGGATGATTATTCGGATCTGGAGGAAAAAATCGATTATTACACACTTCATGCCGAAGAGGCAGAAGCGATTATCGCCAATGCCAATGCCTATACAAATCAGTTTAGAGATGAAAAAAGAGAAGATTTAATCTCACTATTGGTCCTGCAAAAATATTTTAAACTCTCAGGACAGCTAAAAGACGAAGAGTTTTAGAGCACTTTGTTATAGAGGTGCTCATAGCTCAAACACATCGCATCCGGTGAGAAATGCTGAAGTTCTATTAGAGCATTGCTTACGAACTCTTTTTGTACGTTTTCGTCTTGGTAAAGTCGCCCGATAGCTTCGCTGAGGGCTTTGGAATCATGAGGCGGTATCAGAAATCCATTATACCCATCTCGGATGATATCGGGGATTCCTCCGATATTGGATGCGATGATCGGTGTTTTGGAACGGATAACGTCTAGTAGAATAGATCCCAGCCCCTCGTTGTTGGAAGGGAATACAAAAAGATCGAGTGCTTCGAGATAGTCTCCGACATTGTTGACAAACCCTTCGAAGGTAATGTTGCTCAAACCAGAGGCTTTGTTTTTGAGAAGAGCCTCATCGGCTCCTCCCCCCACTAGGATAAAATGGAGATTAGGAGCTGTTTTTTCCAGATACCTAGCCGCTTCGATGATGGTTGATTGCCCCTTATGGATATCATCCAGCGCCCCGACATGCCCGATGAGGTATTTATCATGGAAACGTTTTTTGATGTGTTCAACACTCTGGATATTGGGTGTAAACTCAGTATAAGCGCTGGGGATGATCTCTATCGACGAAGAGGGGGCAATTTTGAGAATCCCCTCTTTTATTGCTCGAGAGAGTGCAACACAGCGTTGTGCCTTCGTATAGATGAGACGATTAAAAAAATTGGCTTTGATAGGATTGTCAACACGCCGTGTGAGGATGTAAGGAACGGAATGGATCAGCTTTGCGATCAATGCAAACTGGGCTGCTTTGGTTTCATGTGCATGTATCAGCGCCGCATTTTTGATTTTAGAGAGTGAAAAAATATAGGGCTTGGCTATCTCGATGATTGTCAGTCCCTGGATATTTTGGCAACGTTGAGCGAGTTCCGATTTTTGACGGACGATGAGTGTTTGATCCCATCCTTTGAGGGCAAGCTTTTCGATGAGCAGCTGAGTCTGTCGTTCACCTCCGCGAAACCCTTTGGCAAAGTTGAGATGGAAAATAGGTGATGATGGCATCAATAATCTTTTTCGTAATGAGATATAAAAATGCAACTAGAGTATAATTACAAATAAAATATGAAGATGATACTATGAAAAAACTTATTACAGCGAATATTATCACTCTAAATGAAGAAAAAAATATTGCAGAGGTGATTCGTTCTGTTCAGGAAGTCTGTGATGAAGTTTTGGTTGTTGATTCTCAAAGCAGTGATCGAACGCGAGAAATTGCAGAATCACTTGGAGCAAAAGTAATTATCCAGCCTTATTTGGGAGATGGTCCGCAAAAAGCCTTTGGTGCTCCTTTGGCTAAAAACGATTGGATTTTGAGTATCGATGCGGATGAGCGGCTCGACACCAATGCGATTGAAGCGATAAAAACCATCGATCTAGACTCTACATCGTATGATGCTTTTTCTTTTAAACGCAAAACATTTGTCGGGAAACATTTTATTAAAGTATGGTACCCGGATCGTGTAACAAGGCTCTATAACCGCCAACACTGTCACTACAATCATGCGATAGGACATGCTAAAGTCGAAACTCAGAATGTGTTAGATTTAGATGCCGATTTTTTACATTTTTCGTTTGAAAATTACGCTCATTTGATTCGAACAACGGAAAAGTTTGCTTCTCGAGGAGCCAAAATGCTGTATGAAAAAGGGAAACGTGCTTCATGGTACGACCCCTATACACACGGGTTGTCGAGCCTATTTAAAAAATTAATCCTCAAAGGAGGGATGTTCCACGGTACGCATGGGTGGAATGTCTCTATGATTTCAGGATTCCACAGTTATTTAAAATATGTATTATTGTTGGAGTTACAAGAGAACGAAAAATCTATTGATTAATATTTAGGTCAATAATATTAATCTGACTATTTTTTAACTCTCTATAGCATTCTGCGATTGGGTCATGCCCTCGTAGTAAATCATTAGGATGAATTTGAATTGCATCAATTTGAGCGTTTTCAAAAATCTTTTTCAGATTAAATAATGCGGATGAATAGAATGAAACAATATTTTTCGGATAGATGTATTGAGATAAAAAAAGAATTTCAATCGGCCCTTTACTCTCTTTAATACAGAAATTATCCGATTCTAAAGATCTTAATGTATTTGTAATAATTTCTTTTCTATGCGGGATATAAATTATTTTGGTATGATAATTTTTGATGATAGATTGGATATATGTAATATATGTTGATTCACTTAAGAGATTTGAACGAACTAAAGGTTGTCCTAAAAGATATAAAGAAGATTCTACAATAGCTTTTTCAAGATAACATGTTTTAAAAAAAGTGAAATCATTATGAATAATGATTTCTTTATCATGGCTCTTCAAATTGAATGTGGTAAATAAATTAACGATTTTAGATTGATGTGTTTTCAACCCTAAAAGAGTATATCTGAATGATTTAATACGACGATTAAGATTTCGTTTATATCCAGGAGCCAATTTGCTAGCATGTGTAGTAAGAGTTAATGCTCCATCATCCAATAAATAAATTTGAGATATATTTAAATTAGCTAAAAGAATTTCTTGAAAGAGTCCATAATCTCCACTAAATGCATATTCATAAGAGTCTTTTTGAAGTTCTTTTATCAGTTTTTTTTGTTCAAAAATTTTTGAAATTTTTGAACGATACCTATTTTGAACATGGATTACAGTATCGAAATGAGACATTTGCAATAATGCTTCCATTTGTATCGAATTTGCTTCAATAGAACTATGTATTAAAATAAGAACACTATGCTCAATATTAAAATGATATTTAGCTTCGATTGCATTAACCACTTGTAATGGAGAAGCTGCAATAAATAAATTTTTTCTCATTCACTCCTCTCTTCTGGCAGTTTTTCAACTGAAATAGTTGTTAAGCTTTTTACTTTTTCTAAAAATTTTTGATGATTTGTGATATCTAAATAGAGTAATTTTAGTAAATCGCGATCACGAAAACGGTATTGGTAATTATACGAAAATGTAACTAATAAAGGGGGCATATTTACCCATTTAGAAAAGTTATATTGTTTGTGATCTTTAAATTTTAGGATTTTTTCAAAATTTTCATTGTATTCAGAAAATTTAATCATCAGTTTTGACTCATTTTTGAACGTTTTTCTGAGCATCCCATTATACTCATAAAAAGGGATTGTTCTTTCATAAAGCAAAGCGTCTTGAAGGTTATTGTTGATGATAAACGTTGAATGGTTTTGGATTGTAGTATTGTCTTTTAGGTTTTCTTGGAGTGAAGTACTGTAGCAGTAATCGATGTAGGCATCGTATTGATAGCTGATGTTTTTACCTATAAATGCAAAAATCAATAACCATAACAGAGCAGCTATGATTGTATTGCTAAAATCCCGCCATTGTTTGAGATATAGAAGAGCGAAATAAAAAACAAAGCTTAACCCTAACGGTGTTAATAGCTGAAAACGTGAATCGATACTGCTCATACTAGGATTTTTACCCACCATAGCATAGGGGAAAATAGCCAATAAAACTAATACAATGCCTATTCCAAAAAATATAATAGACCGTTTGTTAGATTCCGATGTGCGGCTGTGTTTAACGATGTAGTAAACCATGATAAGTATAGGGATGAATATAACAGAAACTGAAGCTAAGGACTCTGTGATTACTTGAATGATGGAGTTGTTTAGACTTTTAAGCAGGATCAAAATAGCTTTTGGAAAGGTAGACCCTGATATGGAATTGTATCCTTCATATAAACCGTATGGCTTTAAATAAACAAGTTTATAACCAAAATAGAGAAAAGGCAAAATCAAAAAATCCCAATAGTGCATGAAGAGGATTTTTATTTTTTGAATGATTTGATCAGATGAAAAATGGAACTGGATATAGTACAAATACAAAAAAATGGAAAAATAGAAAACCAAAAGAGAATTGGTGGAAAATGATAAAAAGAAGATGACTAGGATGAAAATTCTCAAAAAGATATTAGGGTATTTAACATAAATACTCAAAAGATATAAACCAGCATAAAAAAGTAAAACAGGAAATAAAAATGGGGTAATGGAGATTAACATTTTAGCGCTATTAACGGGTACCACTAAAAAAAGAAGGGTAATGAAGAAAAGACTTTGTTTATCCAGCTCTTTGATGGTTGATAAAGTCAGATAAACAAATATTCCCATAACAAAAGTACCAAAAAAAACAAACAGTCGAAACGGGTAAATCCCATTGCCAAACTGAGACAAATAGAGGAAAAAATCCCCTTTTATACCATGTTGAATCTCAGTTAAAAGGGTTGTAAGTGTTGAAGTTTCTTGTCCGTAAGATACCCAGTCATCCCAATACAGCCCTTCAAAATTGAGGAGCAAAAGAATATTAGCAATGAAGTAGAGGCCAAACAAAAGATAAAACTCTTTTGATCTGAGTAAACCCAACATACTATTTCTCCAACATTAAAAATTAATCCGTTCTTTTTCAAATACCAATGGTCTATTTAATACTTGTGTATAGATCGCTCCTATATATTCACCAATAAGTCCAATGAAAAAAAGCATCACAGAAAACATAAAAGAGCTCATAATGATCAATGGAGCCATTCCTATAGACATCGAATCCCACCAGATAAGTTTAGCGATAAGATAACCTATACCTACCAAAAAACTCACCATTCCAAAAAAAGCTCCGAGAAAAATTGCTAAGCGGAGAGGAACTTTTGAATTGCTGATAATACCTAAAATACCCATATCATATAGAGAGTAAAAATTATTTTTTGTAACCCCGCGAATTCTCACCGGCTGATTGTATGGTATCTGTTTTACATTAAAACCGACCTCTGCAAGCATACCACGAAAAAAGGGATAAGGGTCGTTCATGCTTTTGATCGAATCCATAACTTTTTTATCGTAAAGCCCAAATCCTGTTACATTCTTAAAAGTTTTTACTTCTGACACTTTATGTAAAAGATCATAATACAGCTCTCTGATCTTAAACATCAGACCGTGTTCTTCACTCTCTCTTTTTTGTGCCAGAACGATATCGAATCCATTTTCCCATTCTTGTATAAATACTGGTATCAGCTCCGGCGGATCTTGGAGATCAGCAACCACCGATATTACGGCATCACCTGTCGCTTGGAAAAGCCCATGAGTCGGAGATTTGATATGACCGAAATTTCTCGAATTCACAATAATTTTAACATTTTTATCATCGGTAGCTATTTTTTTAAGAATTTCTACTGTTTTATCTTCAGAAGCATTGTCGATAAAAATGTGTTCATATGTATATTGAGGCACATGAGTATTCATAACCTTTTTTACTTGGTTATATAGTTCTTCTACATTCTCTTCTTCATTGTAACAAGCAGTTACTATACTAATTTTTTTCATTGGTTATTTCCTTTTATATACAGAAATCAAGTTTCCTTGTTCTATTAATTCATAATTATTTTCTACACTATAAAAAATACTATAAAGAAGGTTTAATCGTTGAGCTCTCCAAATAGATTCTTTATGAAGATGACCAAGTTGTGGAATATTTGAATCGATAATTTCATTATTAAGATTACGATGCACCCCTGTATCAACAAAAATGTACTTAGGCTTTTTTACCTTCAACATTAGAATTGATCGCTTTAGTTCTTTTGGAGTCATCAGATACCATTTGAGATCAAAAAATGGCATCATGCTATATTTATGAGCCAAAAATGGTAGAAAATTATCATATTCAGAAATAATATAAATTCCATTTTGCCCTTTACTATACTTTTGTATAAGGGCTACACCGTTTTGAAAATAGATGGGATTCATTGTTGAAATTATATGGGCACGATCCATATTCCAATGGTATGTTGTATGATGATCAAATATGATATCGTACTTATACTTGCTTTTCAAGACACTAAAAACACTATCAATATATATTAACGCTATAGCAGTTGAAAGGCCAACCATCAGATAACGCTTTGATAAAAATTTTCGAAATGGGAAACAGAGCAATGCAAACGTAAGAACATAAATATAAGTTCGTGAGTGCAAACCATAAGCATCATAGTGCCATACGGTATATAGGAATAATTCTTGAGAGTAGAGTACTAGAAATACTATGTGAATATAGTTTGATAGCAAGCGATCTTTGAGAATTTTCCATAAAAGTATGTATCCAACTATAAAGATGATAAAAATCTTTAACATTTGGTGGATCTTGATAGGAGACCCTATAACTCCATCCAAATAATACAGAGTTAAGTCGTTGGCACTCGAGGAAGCTTTAAAGCATATAACAGCAATGATCAAAGCTATAAAGCTACTGATTGAGATGCTTTTAATGTGTTGTTTCTCATAGAGAGCATAAAATAACCCTGTTGCTATTGTAGATATAAAAATCATTAAACCTATTTGCGGATTGATAGCTACTGAAACAATGCCGAGACCCAAAGCCAAAATATAATAAACAAAATTTTTCTTCTCCACATATTGATACAACAAATAGATAATAACGATATCAAAAAAATGGCGCCATGGGGACTCACCGGGAGCAAGTAAGGATAATCCATAGCCTTTAAAGTTAATTAGTGATAATGAAAATAAAAAAATCATTGTTGTCCATGATAGACTTCGAGTAATGAACCATATAACAAAAAGAAAGATTCCAAAATAAAAAAAATAAAAAAAGTACGAAAGTTTTAACCATCCATCTAAAGAGAGATTTCCAAATGAAAGTATTTTCTGAAAGCCCCATGCACTTCCCAACCCATACTGGGCTTTGATCATACTAATATCTTTACCTAATGCAAAATCATTAATTGGGATAAACATATAGCTATTGTGATGGATCAAAAAACGACTCAAAATTTGCCAATTTATCTCAAATTTATTCAGTTTAAGCCACTCATCCAATTCGGGGCTTTTCAATCTATTAACTACAAAAGGGTTGCTAAGATTTTTATTGTCAATAGATATCTTAGCATTTATATTTAATTGTTGAAGATAAGAAGTGTTTTCAATTTTTTTTCCATTTGCAAGAATTGTTGTTTCCGGAATGTTTAAATATTCCCTAATAATTTTGGGTTCATTGATAATAGGATCATAAAAAAGATAGCCTAACTGTAAAAATCCAATAACAATAATAGAAAAATAAAAAAATTGCTTTTTAAATAGAATAACTAAAAAAAGTTGAAGTCTCGAAATTTTGCAATAAAAATAGTCTACTTGGTCATGTTTATAACGTAAAAAATAATCCCAAAAAGGAAAAAAGAGACTTATTATTAGATCAATGAGTTGAAAAAAAATTTTTCCTTGATAAGCACCTTTGGAATGAAAAATAAGTATGGGTAATATAATCAAAAATATTGCAGCAAAAATTATTAATCTAATATTTTTAATGGCACAAAGGGCAAGTAGAGTAGTTTTACCGTATCGTTTAAATCTTAGATTAACACTGCTTTCTCCAAATAATACGCTAAAAAAAGAGAGACCCAATACCATAGCTGTAAACATATAACTAATCAATTCTACCCGTTTATGATCGTTAAAATATAAGGCTACACTCTCAAAATAGAAATAATTTGGGAGGACAACAGGGAGAGAATTAATAAAGTATTGTGTAACCAACGATATTTGAACAGCTATTAGAAAGAGATAAATCAATACAATATTTTTGCGTATAAAAGTCATTGTTTCGCTTTAAAAGAGAAATTTTTGTGTAACACATAGCTTCCTAATATTGTTAATATCGTCACTACTGCTTGTGCAGCATACATATTGAGCATGAGCAATTCAACGAAGAGAGGTAGAGTGACAAGATTAAAAATAAAAGCTCCACCATATACGAAATAAAAACGAAAATATTCGCGTAAAATATTTCCTTTTGTCTGAAAAACGAAAAACTTATACCCTATATATGCATTAGTAATACTAAAAATATAACTAATCGTTAAGATAATGAGATAATTTACGTCTCCACTTAGCCAAAGATTGAGTATAACAAATATCCCATACCCAAAAACGGTATTCCAACCACCTATAGCAAGGTAGCGGATTTTTTGCATATGTTTTGCAATAAATTTTTTCATTTGCACCGGTATGAATTTTACTCTCATCAATACAAAGTAATCATTATCTTACAAACTCCCGAATCTTAGCTACCATGTATCCAATAGCTTTGTCTCCCATCCCCGGATACAAACCGATCCAAAAGCTATCATTCATGATCTTGTCAGTATTGGTAAGCTCACCAACAACGCGATAATCACTCCCCTCTACCATACTATTAAACATCGGATGGCGAAGCATGTTGCCCGCGAAAAGATTACGGGTTTGGATATTGGCGTTTTCGAGATGTTCCACAAGTTCGTTACGGCTAAAAGATAACCCATCTTGGAGCGTTATCATAAAACCGAACCAACTCGGATCACTGTTTGGAGTCGCCGAGTTTAAAATAAGACCTTTTACCCCTTGCAACCCTTCGTACAGCTTCGCAAAGTTCTCTTTGCGCTTTTCGACAAACGTCGGGAACTTTTCGAGTTGTGCACATCCTACCGCCGCTTGCATGTCGGAAACTTTGAGGTTAAATCCGAAATGGCTGTAAACATATTTGTGATCATATCCCTTTGGCAACGTTCCGAAACTTTGAGAGAAACGGCATCCGCAGGTATTGTCCACGCCGCTTTCACACCAGCAATCACGCCCCCAATCGCGCATACTGAGCATGACCTTTTTGAGAAGAGGGTTATCGGTATAAGTAGCACCTCCTTCTCCCATTGTCATGTGATGCGGAGGGTAGAAGCTTGATGTTCCGATGTCACCCCATGTCCCAGTCGGTTTTCCCTCATAGGTAGAACCGAGTGCGTCACAGTTATCCTCAATCAACCAAAGGTTATGTTTGTCACAAAACTCTTTGACCGCACGAAGATTAAAAGGGTTTCCAAGGGTATGGGCAATCATGATCGCTTTGGTTTTTGGACTCAATGCTTTTTCTAATAGTGCGGAGTCAATGTTGAAATGTGTCAATTCCATGTCGACAAAAACAGGAATTGCACCGTATTGGACAATCGGTGCAACCGTCGTCGGGAAACCTGCCGCTACGGTAATCACTTCATCACCACGTTTGACTTGACGATCACCCAAAAGCGGAGACGTAAGGGCATAAAACGCAAGCAAGTTTGCCGAACTGCCACTGTTAACCAAAAATGTCCAGCGAACACCGAGATAATCGGCAAGCTTTTTCTCAAATTGCTTTGAATAATCACCATAAGTGAGCCAGAAATCGAGCGAACTATCCACAAGGTTCATCATCTCTTTTTCATCAAAAACACGACCTGCATAATTGACACGGCTTTTACCCGATACAAACTCTTTGTTTTGCATTGGTTTGTGTACTAACTCATAGTACTCTTTTGTTTTGGCTAAAATCTCATTTTTTAATGCTTCTTGTTGTGTCATTCTTTCTCCTCTGGATTTTTCCAAAATGTAGTGCATAGCTGTAAATAAGGATCTAATTCTATCTTGTCTCTGTCTATTTGATCCAAAATAGAGCGATAGTAATTCCTCATCCGTATAATCGCCTCGCGGTGTGAGGTAAACTCAAATCCGCCGATCTGATTCATAAGACGGCTATTGTCTGATGTATATTCATTATTCAACCCTTCATGGATCACTTTGATATCAGAAGTAAACTCATTTGTTTCATTCACTAGATTTGCTAATGTAATTAAATCGATTTTTTTACCTGTTGTCAGGTTGTATATCTTATGTGCAGTATCATGATGTATAAAATAATCGACTATTTGTATCAAATCGTCAATATAAATATAATCGAAATAGACGTTTTTATTGATTGTTATGGGCAGATGCAAGAGATTTTTAATGATTGCATTGGAAATAAATTTAAATTCATAATTCTCGTATTCTCCATAGCAACCGAATATTCTCAGATTTAAATTGTTATCGCTTTTTTCTATGAATTTCGAACAAACAGACTTGTAAAATCCATATTCATCTAGAGGTATAGCGATATTAGTATCTTCTTCCCGAACATTTACGATGGGCTTGTGTTTGCTGTATTCTGCACCGCTTCCGAAATGGATAATTTTCTTTACTTTACTAGACTGTTTGGTAATATTGAAAAACATTCGTAGATTTTGATGAATAATATTTTCATTCCCGCTGTCACGACCACCACCGCGATTGGCGCAGTTGATGATAATATCAGGTTTATATATTTCTATGTATGTATCAACATCTAGCTCATTAGCGATATTTAATGCTCTACTATTTGGAGTTAAAAGTTTGAAATCATTATTTTTTCCAAAAGACTCACTTAAATGTTTTCCAATGAAGCCATTAGCACCGATGATTAGGATTTTAGACATAATTTTATACAACTTTATTAGGAAATATTCTATTCTTCTAGTAAATCGATATCCATAATAGACATCAATTCGTCTCTTGATAATTTTGGAACAAGATCTTCGAGTGGATTAGATTGCATAGAACCATCTTTTAATTTATATGAACCTAGCTTAGGAAGAGGTGCTTTATTAGGATTTGCCATAACTTCACATAATATTGGTTCATTAGAATTTAAAATAATTGGTAGGATAGAGTCAAGCTCGCTATTATTAGTAAGTTTGAAAAATTGAATTTTATAAGTTTCTGCCAATTTTTTAAAGTCTGGTAAAAAAACTCCAGATGCAGGATCTGAACCGACCATATTACCTTGAAAATAACCCTTCTGTGTCGTTTTTATGGATAAATATCCATCATTATTCATAATGAATAATTTGATGGGTAATTTGCGACCTGCCATTATTGCTAATTCCTGAATATTCATTTGAACGCCACCGTCACCTGTAACCGTAATGACTTTAGAATTACCTGCTTCAATAGAGGCACCAATAGCTGCTGGTAAACAATAACCCATGGCAGCTAATCCCTTCCAAGTTAAGTAACGTTGGTGATCTTTTATTTGAAAGGCCTGATGACCTGCTGTAAAACTGGTACCGGAACTTGCGGGGACAATAATGTCTCCCTCTTTTGCAAATTTAGATAAATGTTCAAACAAGACATAAGTGTCTACGTATTCTTTGTCTTCATAATATGAATTATCCACAGTTGGAAATCTTTTTTTGATATCATTGCACCACATAAGATAATTATCGTTATTGAATATAAAGTTTTTAGAATTAATAAAATCTATAAAATCTGGTATAAAATCTTTTAAATCTTTTACGATAGGAATATCAATCTTCAAAGTTCTTTTATATATTTCACCAGGATCTATATCAACCATAACTTTATATGCTTCTCTCGCAAAGGCTTCATAGTTATAACCAATATGTTGTATTCCAAGTCTCGCGCCAAAAATAAACAAAAAATCACAATTTTGTAGAATTATATTAGATGCTCTTCCTCCATAAGAATTTGCTCTACCCATGTTTAGTGGGTGATCATCAGGATAAAGATCCATAGAATTCCATGTGGTTTGAAATGGAATGCCTATCTTTTCTATAAATTGTAGTAATTTATTTTTATCTGTTTTGCAAAGTCTTATTCCATGCCCTAAAAGTATTAAAGGTCTTTTAGCTTCAATTAATCGCTGATAGATATTGTCAAATAAATTCAAATCTTGTTCTTCATGTTGTGCATTTGGTTTGAAACCAATTAAAGAATCAGGATCAATGTCAAACCCTTGAATATCAATCGGTATATCTAAGAGAACAGGGCCGGGTCTACCATTTTTTGCTAAATAGACTGCCTTCTCTAAATGATATTTAATTTCATGAGGGTCGAGAATTGTAATGGCATATTTAGTAATTGGTTTAACTATATCAACAATGTTTATTTCTTGAAAACCTAATTGTCTAATAGGTTCATCAGCGACAAAAGTGGCTCTAGAAACTTGTCCAGAAAGTATCAATAATGGAGTAGATTCTGTCCATGCGCCTGCAATTCCTGTTATTGCATTTGTACCACCTGGACCGGTCGTAATAAGTGCTACACCGAGATCATTGCGATATCTACCTGCTGCATCTGCAGCAATTACTGCACTTTGTTCGTGTAACATAGCTATTGGTTTAAAAGTGCTCAATCCCAATGCATCATTAAGATACATAGCACCGCCACCAGAAAGAAAAAAACAATTTCTTACGCTTGTTAATTTTTCTAAATGACTAAAGATAAAGTCAGCAACTCTCATTTATTATTACCATACAGTTTATTTTCAATAAACTTGATATCTCTGACACTATCAATGTAATACCAATATCCATCATGTTTATAATATTTCACATTTTTGGTTTCAATATTTTCTTGTATCATATCATCTTCAAAGCTTAGGGAAGTATTATTGATTTTTTCAAGTTGATTTACGATAAATTCTTTTTTCAAAAAATAATAACCTCCAGCAATATAATTACTATCTAAAATAGGACATGGCGATATACCTCTTACAAAGTCTTCAAAAATTGAAAATCCTAATACTTTAAATCTAGTAGGTTGATTTACTGCTGTTAATTGCATTAAGTAACTAGACTGGTTAAATGAATTATATGCTTCAACGAGATCAAGATCCGAAATAGTATCTGAATAACTGACAGCAATTTCATCATCATTTTGAATCAGATGATAACATTGGAGTAATCTAGAACCAGTACCGGTTAGCCCTCCAGTAAAAACTACATCTATAGAAATATCTGTATAAGCATAGCCTAAATAAAGTTCTAAGTTTTGTTGAGAAACTAGAGCTGATATTTTATCAGCACCAAAACCTGTAGCTAGTATAAATCTAGAACAACCTACTTCCATATATTTTTTTATAACATGAAAAAGCAATGGTAGTCCATTGACAGTAATACATGCTTTAGGTTCATTAAAGCCTCTGATATTGGTCTCCAAACCACCACAAAAAATAATAACAGGAATATTTATATCTTTTTTCACAATTTAGTCCTCTATTTTAGATAATGAAATATTCAAGTAGTTTTCTATTTTTATTTTTATTGCATTTACTGCATCTTCAGCACCTATGACATAGGAGACTTTAAAATCATCATCAACTTCAGATAAATAAACCGAGCATCCAGCAGCTTTTGCAATGGCAACTCCAGCTACAATGTCCCAAAGAAAACTATTGTGGCCATAACAAGCGCCGAATTTATTAGCAGCTGTGTAGCATATATTGGCTGTTGCTGATCCCATTCTCAAGCAGCCCCTAGATTCGTCATTGATTTCTCCAAATAAAGCAAATTCAGCTTTGCGTTGTTGATCAGATGAGTATTTCTTTGATGAAAAACTTGCTGCAATTAATGATTTTTCAAGACTTTTGTTAACACTTTGAAGTTTAGTTTGATTTAAGTAAGAAACATTTTCAGAAAGGGTATAAAAAAACTCTTTTGTTTCAGGCATTCCAAATACTCCAGCTTTTGGAATACCTTCAATAACTAAACCAAGTGCAATACCAAAATATTTTATTTGATTAAGAAAATTAGTAGTACCATCTATTGGGTCTAAGACCCATAATTCTTTTAAATTACGATATGAATTTATATCATTAACCATTTCTTCAGATAATAATGGGATACCTGAGCTTTTAAGTTCGTTTTCTATAAATTTTTGTATTAATAAATCCATAGATGATACTAAATCTCTTGGAGAACCTTTTTCTATACTATCAAACTTAAAATCTGATAATGTACTATAATATTCCAAAGCGTTGCTAACAGCTTTGACTGATGAATTAAAATATATGGGTTCCATCATTTATCCTCTACGATGTTTTTTAGGTGTTTTATTAATGTTTCAAAGTTTTTTTCTAGTAAATGTTCCAGAACTTCTCCATCTCTAAGTTTAATAAGGTAACTAAGAATTATTTTTGGATTGATGTTTTCCATCACAAATATAATATGGTTATCAGGGTCCTCATGATTTTGATATAACAATGACGCAATGATTCCCAATAATAAATTATATGGTATAAAGCCAACTTCTAAACACATTAGAGCCGCACCGATTAATCTCCCGTCCAATGATAATTTTCTAAATGGTTCTCGGGCAACTCTTGAGACGGGATCACATAAGTTTTCATTCGAAAACCTTGCTAATTCTTTTGCAGCATACCATTCTAAAAACTGATGTGATATATCCCACTTTAATTTCAATGTTTTCAGCATTTCATTCATCGAGCCTTCAACAATTTTTCTAGATCGTTCATGCTTCATTGGGTCGTGTACATATGTAGTACCTCTTAATGAACCAAGATATGCCGCAATACAGTGCGGTGTATTGTGTAAAAATAGTTTAGCAGTCCATTGATTACTTAACTCCAATGCAGAACAATAATTAATATCTCCGATCGCATTTTTTGCTCTTTCATCTACAAAAAGTATGCCATTTTCAGTATGAACTGCAAGTTTATCCTTTTTTAAATGTATTTCTGATGCTGTATTAGATGTGATTACATCTGGTATTGCAAAATATACATTTTCCTGGTTAATGAGTCCACATAATAAAGGTACTGTTTTATCATCATTTTCAAGGAGTACTATAGGAGCTAATATTCCTTTAACTTTTGGAGCTATCGCCGGTACGTTTCTTGGGCCAACTGCAATATAAACTGTATTTATATTTGTATATTTTGTATGATTAAATTCAGTGATTGTAACAGCTTCTTTCACGGAGAAAAATTTTTCTTCTAGGTCATTTTCTTTTGACATATAAGAATGATAACCTCCTTGAGAGTTCATGGTATTTACCAATTCTTTATTATGATCAACAAAAATTAAGTCATATTTACCATCTGGAAATACCCAAGGTAAATAGCCTCGTCCTATTGCACCAGCTCCAATAATAATAATTACTTCATTTTCCATATATAGTTTCCTTTTCTATTTTTTGTAAGTATACTTTTGTATTACAGAATTTGGCATACCAACTATATACCCCGGAATCGTTGGTAATATGATTCTGCCATTTTTAATTTGTGTTGGATTAAGAAAAAATTGTGAACAAAATCCAACTTGTTCAACAAGAACTTTATCTTGATTCGCATTCAATCGAATGTAATTCCATGCTGATAGATGAGGAACTAATTCATCTAAACCACTGCCTCCAGCATGGGGGCATATTGGTATATTAAACTTTTTGGCAATAAGCATAATTAACATATTTTCTGCAGGACCAATTACACGACAAGCATCAATTTGAAAGCGATTAATAGCACTACTTGAAATGAGTTGTGCAGCAACATGAGAATTGGGGCAGTTTTCTCCAGTAACGACTTCTATATTAAAATGATTTAAAGCAGTTTTTATTAATTTGTGCCCATCTATTAAGTCTGGTGCAACAGGTTCTTCTATCCATGTAATATTAAATTCTTTTAATGCTGTCATCCACTCAATAGCTTCTTCAACTGACCATATTTGATTTGCATCAGTCATAATATTAATGCGATCGCCAAAATGGTTTCTAATAGCTTTCAATCTTTCTTTATCATCTTGTAAATTTTTGCCCACCTTGAACTTAAAGTCATTTATGCCTCGTTCATGAATGACGTTTTCAATTTGAATTATCAATTTTTCAATACTTGTTCCAATCCATGTTGTATAATAACAAGGTAAACCATTTTTGACAATTTGGTGCTTTCTCTCTGAAATAGAGGGGAATGTATTGTCTAAAATTTCACGTATTTCTCCCTCAGAAATTATATGTGATACATATCGAAGATCAAGAAGATTTATAATATCATCTGTTTCTAATTCAGAAATTAATTCCCATAAGGGCTTTTTTTCAATTTTTGCCCATAAATCAAATAATCCATTTGCTATAGCACCGGCTCCCATATAATAAGGACCACTTACTGGGCCAATCCAACGTGATTGAAAAGGGTTTGCAAGTAATCTCCAATATGTTTGAAAATTATTAATTAGTTCGAATACTGATTTGCCAATTATAATAGATTCTAGTTCTTTAATTGCCTGACATACAAGATCATTTCCCATCCCAAGAGTAAACCCAATTCCAATGCCTTCGAACCCATTACATTTCAGTCTAACATAAGGATTTGAGTAGTCTGTTTTTGGATTATTGGCATCTGAACCTGCACCACCCCACTCAAAAGGGAACCGTATATCTAAAACTTCTACCTCTTGAATAATATATTCGTTTAATGCTTGATTAATCATTTATTTCCCTTATTTAAAGTTTATAGAAACATATTCGTGGATAGTACTCATTTAGACACTCCACTCTAAATTTTTCTTTTTTGCATCGGCAATATAATCCGATAAATCTTTTTCGGTGGTAGAAATCCCATTTTCATAATAGTTTTTATACCATAGAACCGTTTTCTCAAAGGTTCTCACACTATCCCAAACATCTTTCCAATGCAAACAGATATGGGCTTTGGAACAATCAAGCTTTAAGAGGTTGGCTTCATGCAGCTGATTCGGGTCACGGTAGATCTCATAATCGATCCTATCCCAATGCTTTTTAACATGATTAACAACCTCTTCGACGGTAATACTCCCCTCATCACTAGGACCGAAGTTCCATGCTTCGCCAAACTCTACACGCTCTTCAAGCAACTTTTGCCCGATAGCCAAATAGCCGCTCAAAGGTTCGAGAACATGTTGCCACGGGCGGGTAGCATTGGGATTGCGGATACTGACTTTTTTTCCTTGCGATACGGAGAGCATAATATCGGTCATAAGACGATCTTTTGCCCAGTCACCGCCACCGATAACATTTCCTGCACGACATGATGCCAAAAGCGTATTGTGTGCTTTTTTATATTCTGCTGGATTGAAATAGGAATTTCTGTACGAGTTGGCAAGCAAATCGGCACATCCTTTTGACGAACTGTAGGGATCATATCCCCCCATCGGGTCGTTCTCACGGTAACCCCAAACCCATTCACGGTTTTCGTATGCTTTGTCACTGGTGATATTGACGATAGCTTTGACGTTATGGGTGCGGCATGCTTCGAATACTTTGAGAGTTCCTATCACATTGGTTTCATAGGTTTCTATCGGGTTTTCATAGGAGAGACGCACAAGCGGTTGAGCCGCGAGGTGGAATACTATGTCTGGTTTGTAGGTGGTAAATGTTTCATTGAGCTGATTTAGATCACGAATATCACCGATAACGGAAATAATATCGAGATTGAGGAGAGAGATATGATTGGGTTCAGTCGGTGCGGGGAGCGAGTAACCGATAACTTTTGCACCCATTTTATGCAGCCAGAAGGATAGCCATGAACCTTTAAATCCTGTATGACCGGTTACTAAAACCGTTTTATCTTTATAAATACCGCTAAACAGGGTCTCCATTACCAAACTTTCCAAAGAGCTTTTTTAGTATCCCATAGTTTATTTAAATCGGTTTTGTCTTTTAAGCTATCCATCGGCTTCCAAAATCCGCGATGTTTATAGGTCATGATCTCACCCTCTTGTGCCAATGTTTGAAGAGGAGCTTGCTCAAACACTGTACTGTCCCCATCTAAAATATAGTCAAATACTTTCGGTTCACAAACAAAAAAACCTACATTGACCCACCCGCCATCTCCTTTCGGTTTTTCCAAAAAGTGAGTTACTTGTCCATTTCCTTCGATATTTAATGCTCCAAAACGACCTTCCGGTTGAGTCGAGCTCATCGTCATCGCTTTTCCGTGGGATTTATGAAAAGCTACTAACTCGGCAATATCAATATCGCTGACTCCATCCCCATAAGTGAGCATAAACGGTTCATTTCCGATAAAATCTTGTGCCCGCTTGACCCGTCCTCCGGTCATAGTCTCCAAACCGGTGTCCAACAACGTCACTTTCCATGGCTCACTTGAGTTATTCAAAACTTCCATTTTGCCATTTTGCATATCGATTGTTACATCGCTTTGATGTAAAAAATAGTTAGCAAAGTATTCTTTTATGTAGTATCCTTTATATCCCAAAAGTATTACAAAATCATTAAATCCATAATGGCTATAAATTTTCATAATATGCCATAAAATAGGCTTCCCGCCAATTTCCACCATCGGTTTTGGTCTAATATCGGTCTCTTCACTCAAGCGTGTTCCATAACCGCCAGCTAGTAACAATACTTTCAAAATCTTTCCTATCTTGTAATTTAAATACTAAAAAATATTATTGTTTGATTGATTATAACACAATTAATCGTTTGTAATTTTATGTTAAAAGCTATATGGGTGGTGTATTGCCTCTATTATTGTTTTTGCAAACAAGAAATCTATTGCTTCATCTATGTCGACTGAGCTTTTTTTGTCCATAATATAAGCAAAAATATTACTCTCGATAAAAAAGCTTTTTTGAGCTAAAAGAGTTTCGGTTTTGCAAATATAAACCGCTCCGTTAAGCCGATAAAATTGTTCGAAATCTTGACTCCGTTTGTTCTTGATTTCATCGCGTAAAAAAGTATTCATATTCCCATCTTTAGGCAACGTGTTACTCCATAGCGGGCTGTGATCCATTTCACATACTGACACAATGGCATCAGCCTTTTTTTCCAAAAGCAACTCAATCGCTTCATCAATATGCTCAGCATTTCTCAAAGGGCTTGTTGGCTGAAGTAAAACAATATAATCATAATAGGGGCTGTTTGCTATCGCATGATTGATTGCATCGAATGTTGTAGCGGTATCATGGGCAAGTTCGTCCGGTCTTTTAATTATTCGTGCCCCAAAACTTTGTGCAATGTCGAGAATTTCATCATCATCGCTCGTTACCACAACATCATCGATGTATTGGCTTTTCAGCCCTGCTTCTATACTCCAAGCGATTAGTGGCTTCCCTGCCAAATCAAGAATATTTTTACGCGGAAGCCGTTTACTCCCCCCACGTGCAGGGACGATAGCTAGAAATTTTTTATTGTTATACATTATTCAAAAAACCTCATGATACTCGCTATTCGCTCGTTCATATTCTTCTATCCGTCCGATATCGAGCCAATACTCGCGAATCGGAAAAGAGAGTGTTTTTTTATCCTCTTGGATAAGCGCCTCGAATAGTGTCGGCATATCATAAAATTGATTTTGCGGAATCATTGTAAGCGTTTTAGGGCTAAGCATATAAATACCGGCGCTGACAAAAAACTTTTGCACTGGCTTTTCCTGAATGGAAAGGATACGGTTTCCGTCGAGATTGACCACCCCGTAAGGAATCTGAAAATCATACTCGCGTACGCACATAGTAGCCGTAGCATTTTGAGAAGTATGGTAATCCAAAAGATGCTCAAAATTGATGTTGGTAAGCAAATCTCCATTCATGACGAAAAATGGGGCATCTGGAACGGAATTCAGTAAACTGAGAGCGCCTGCCGTTCCCATACGCTCTTCTTCCAAAATATACTCAATTTTGACACCAAATGCGTTTCCGTCTCCAAAATATTCCTGAATAATATGAGATTTGTAATTCACACACATCACGATATTGACAAAACCGTATTCGGCAAACTTTTCGACAATGGTCTGAAGAATCGGTTTATTCCCGACTTTTAACATTGGCTTTGGCGTCTCTTCTGTTAGTGGTCGTAATCTGCTTCCCAATCCTCCTACCATCAATACAACTTTGTTAGGCTTAATTCGAGGTTTGACAAGCTCTTCGATCTCTTTAATCCCGATTACCCGATATTCATCATCCACAACCGGTATCTGGTGGAGTTTTTTAGCCAGTGCCTTTTGGAGAATTTCCTCTTTGGTATCACTCAAAGTTGCTATGGTCGGCGTCTTAAAAATAACACTTTCGATACTCTCATCCAAGGTGAGATTATTCAATAACCCTCTGCGAATATCGCCATCGGTAAGTGTCCCGATCAATCGGTCATTTTCATCAACGACGATCGCAATTTGCATCGCTCCGCTATCGATGATTTTAAGGGCTTCGCGTATGGTTGAAAGTGCAGTTATTTTAATATTATCTACTGATTTCATGCTATTGTTCCTAAATTGTAAAAAGATTTTTTTACTACATTTGATAGATCAATTTTTTTGAGAATTTCAAGAATCTGCTTACTTGCTATCCCATCACCATAGGGATTTTGAATAGATTTAAGACTCTTTTGAAACTCAGCGGAATAGACTTTTTTAAAAGCTTCTACAATACTCTTTTGTGCAGGTTCGCAATCGATGACACTTGCAGCCTTCAAGCGTCCTTTTTGTCGGTCTCCGATATTGATCGTCCCTATTTTAAAGCTTGGAGCTTCCAGTAAACCGCTGGAGCTATTCCCGACAGCCGCATCCATAAATTGGAGTGCACTCAGGTAACGTAACTGTCCCAATGATGTAAATGCCACCGATTTATCTCTATTTTTAGCAACATATTCATCAATCATCAGATTGATAATACGACCATCCGTATCACTGTTGGCTTTGGTAAAAATGATATGAGTTTCATGCTGAGTATCAAGCGCATTTAGAAGCTCCTGAAACTGTGATGCAGCGGTACTGTTTTCTAAAGTCACCGGATGGAAAGTGACCAGAAGGTTTTTTTGGCCAAATTTAAAATCGATACTCTCTTCCAAGGCTTCTTTCTCTAAAAATTTGAGTCGTTTGATGTTTTCAATTCCCATACCGCCAACATTAAAAACACGATTTGGATGTTCGCCTAATTGGATGACACGATTACGGTATTCTTCAGCAGCTGTAAAATGCAAATGTGCCATTTTGGTAATACTATGACGTATTGATTCGTCAAAAGCCCCCTCCGTTGTCTCGCCCCCATGTAAATGTGCAATTGGAAGGCGTGCGATCATCGCCGCACTGACGGCACTGAATATCTCATATCGATCACCCAAAACGACTACGATATCAGGCTTGAGTTCTGCGAAGCTGTCCGCAAAAGAAATCTGTGCCAACCCCATCGATTTAGAAATACCGATCGACGTATCGCTGGAGAGGAGCATTTCAATTTTTTTAGTAATCGTAAAATCTTTTTCGATCTCTTTATAGGTTAGACCGAATTCAGGAGAAAGATGCATTCCTGTTACAATGAGCTGAAGTTCTAAATCATTATCAGCCTCAATCTCTTTCATCAACCAATACAAAAGCCCGTATTCTGCACGGGTTCCGGTAACGACACAGATTTTTTTCATATTAGCTCATCTTCACAGTAGTCTTTCAGTGCAGAAGTACCGATGATTTCATCATAACGCATGGGACTAATCCCATGTCCTGGTCGTTTGATGGTGATATTTTTCTCTGTGAGTATTTCGCCTTTTTTGATACTCGATGAGGCTACAATCGATTTTCGGGCAACACGTATATTCTTGGCTTCGCTCGGGCTGGGCTTTTTAATCCCGTTTCCGAGAGCTTTTTCGATATTGCGTATCGCTTGGACCATCGCGATCAGTTCATCGGGTTCTAAACTCGCTTTGTGATCCGGCCCTTCCATCGTTTTATCAAGAGTAAAATGTTTTTCGATGACGGTTGCACCCATTGCCGCAGCGGCAATCGGAACCTCTATACCGTTCGTATGGTCGGAGTAACCCGTTTTTATTCCAAATGCCCCCGCTATGGTCTGCATCGCCCGCAAATTAACATCTTCGATAGGGCATGGATACTCTGTCGTCGCATGCAGCACGGTGATATGTTCTTTTGGCGTTCCCGATGCGATCAAAACATCAAGAGCATCTTCGATTTCACCAAGATCAGCCATGCCGGAAGAGAGAATCACCTCTTTCCGAAGAGACCCGATATGACGAAGATAGGGGAGATTTGTGATTTCACCGCTCGGGATTTTAAAAATATCCATCTTTAAATCATTAAGCAATTCTATACTTTCATGATCAAATGGAGTGGATAAAAAGAGGATATTTTTGATTTTACAATAGGCGATCAGCTCATGATGCGCTGCCGTGTCCAGCTCCAGTTTTTTGATCATTTCATACTGCGATTCGGCGGCATCAGTCGTTTGCTTCTGATAGTGCGCTTTTTGCGCTGTCTTGGATACCAGTTTGTCCGCTTTAAACGTCTGAAACTTAACGGCATCGACACCGGCAGATGCAGCAACATCTATCAGTGCTTTTGCAAGTTCCAAAGAACCGTTGTGATTGACTCCTGCCTCCGCGATGATAAATACACTCATTTCACTACACTCCCCGCTTTGATAAACGATCTTTCTGTAATAACGGCATATTCTTTAGAAACAGCATTGCTTCCAATAAATGTCCCTTGATGGACAATTGCCCCCCCGTTTAGGATCGCTCCCGTAGAAATATGGCAATGATCATGGATAATACAATCATGTTCGATAAGGGCTTTTGAATTAATAATACAATTTTTACCTATTTGTACTTCGGAATTGATGAGTACATCATGCAGTATCACGGTACCTTGTTCAACAAAAGCATGATTTGAAACATAAGCTCTGGGAGATACGATAACAGGGGTTTCGAAGCCGATTGCAGTTAACTGATTAAAAAGTTTTATTCGTAAATCTGGAGAGTTGATTTGCCCTACGGTTACAACCGCATATTTGAATTTTTGAAAAAGTTCCTGCAAATCATCATCACAACCGAGTACTTCATACCCCAACACTTTTTGTCCGACGAGCTCTTTTTTATCAACAATCCCAGCGATTTCAAAAGAACCTTCCATTTCGATCACATCGATAACCGATTTACAATGTCCGCCGCCGCCGATTAAGATGATTCGCGGTTTCATAACCGGACACTACTAGGTATATTCACGACACGCTCTTCTAAAAAGAGCGAATTTTTAAGATTGTCACGCTGACAATCTTGAAACATTTCGAGTTTGTTCATCAATGCCCAGATCGGCCGTGTCATTACACCGTTACTGTTTGTATATTCCAAAAATGCGTTCCGCTGTTCCAAATTATCCAAAAGAATTGCATTTAACCAATAATTGGATCGGCTTTCTTTCGGCTCTTCGATAAAATGGATATTTTGGACTGTAAAAAACTGTTTATATTCAGTTGCCAACTTTCGCTTGTTCTCCAAAAATCCTTCCAGCTGTTCGAGCTGAGCGCAAAGGAGTGCCGCATTTATATTCGGGAGACGGTAGTTATAGCCTATCTCATCATGAACATATTCCCATTTATGCGGGATTTTTGCCGTCGTCGTAATGTGTTTGGCTCGCTTGGCCAAACCTTCATCATTGGTGACAATAACGCCCCCTCCACCGCTGGTGATGATCTTGTTTCCGTTGAAACTGAATGCCCCTAACGTGCCGAATGTTCCGGTATGTTTCTCTTTGTAATAGCTTCCAAGAGATTCTGCCGCATCTTCGACCAAAGCAATATGCCACTCATCACAAAGGGCTTTTATTTCATCAATTTGGCACGGATGTCCGAATGTGTGCATCGGCACACATGCCTTAATCGTCTTTCCAGATGAACGGTTAAGACATTTTCCATCAGAGAGTACACAATGCTTTTCCAAAAAGGTTCTCATAGCTGTGGGACTTAATCCCATAGTATCGAGATCAACATCTAAAAAGACAGGCTTTGCCCCGATATAGCTGATCGCATTCGCGGTAGCGATAAACGTTAGTGGCTGTGTGATGACTTCGTCATCACGCTCAACCCCTGCCAAGATCAGAGATATATGCAATGCAGCCGTTCCATTTACTGTCGCAACGGCATATTTCGCTCCGACGGTACGGGCAAATTCTGCTTCAAACTGATCGACGAACTTACCTACACTCGATACGAATGTCGAATCAATACATTCATTTAAATATTTTTTTTCATTGCCGATAAAACGAGGTTCATGGAGAGGGATGAATTCTTTTGTTTGGTAAAGATCTTGGATAAAATGGATGGTATCTGTAAACATTTACATTTTTCCATCAAGATATTTTCCGGTCTCTTTATGACCGAAATCGGGGATCATTGTAAAAAACTCGCTTACGATATCATCTTTTGTCCAGGACAGACTTTGTTTATATGTTTTGATCGTAGTTTCAAAATGGTTTAGTTTATCTTCATCAAATAAAGGTTCATTTTTGATGATTCCAAGATTCTCAAATGTATTCATATCTAAGACTTCTGTATCGGTAAAAAACTCTTCAAAATCTTTTTCACCCGTTGTATCACTAGCAGTAAATAGACAAGGCCACTGTTTAAAATTTTGAGTTTGAAGGTTTGAATGTTGTATGAAAAAGTTTCTTGCTTCGTCTTCGTCTTTGCATAAGTAAGGCTCATACCCTTTTGAATGAAGGTATTTAACAGCGATATCAGCAAAAGTGATGAGATGTAAATTTTCACTAAGCTTTGGAAAAAAAATATCTCTGTTTTCACCAAAAATACAACTCATCAGACAAAGTTCACCGCTTTCTTGAGGGGTTACAAAGTAGCGTTTTATGTCATTAGGAGCAACAATAGGCTGTCTTTTTTCGATTCTTTGATTAAATCCATGCAATAGTGAACCATCACTAAATGCGACATTAGCGAAACGTGCCATTGAAACTTTAATTTGTTGCGAACGCCGCATTACGAACATTTCCATAATCCGTTTGCTAGCACCCATCATGTTCACAGGATTTGCCGCTTTGTCAGTGGAAACGCAAAAATATTTTTTTGTCCCTTTTCGGATCGATTGCTGAAGTGTTTTATCAGTATTGAAAACATTAACATCAATCATGCGCATAAGAGTGAATGGGTCTTTTTCGCTACGTACGTGCTTGAGAGCCGAGAGATTCAAGACATAATCGTATTGACCGTCTGCTTCGATAAACGCATCGTATTCGACCGATCCGATGTCGAGGGCAAAGGTTTGAAAATCTCCATCAATATATCCGAATGAACTGCGAATGTCACGTACAAGTTCTACCATATTGTTTTCACTGATATCGACAACATGTAATTTTTTAGGATTGCGTTTAAAAATCTCTTTTGTAACAGCTTGTCCGATAGAACCGGCTCCACCAATCACTAAAAAACGGGAGGTGGAAACGATTTCTTGCAACTGTATTTCATTCTGAGAAATGTCTTGGGAAAAAAGTTCTTTGTCGCGACCGATAATGTGCAAGATTGAATTCATACAGAACCTTCAAAAATAAAAGCAAATTAAAGAAAAATTATACCGTTTTTCTTGAATCTTCTCCTTAATGAGGGAGGGGCTCATTATGTGCTGCGAGTGAGTGTTTTTTCAAATACCACTCTACCGTTTTCACAATCCTGGTATCGAAGTTTTCATCGGCTCTCCATCCCAGCTCGGTTTCGATTTTGGTTGCATCGATAGCATAATGGTGATCGTGTTTGGCTCTATCCTCTTACAAAACTTATTAAACTCTTGTAAGAAAATATTGTTGAGTTTTCAATTTTGAATTAGGCATTTACACATCCAAAATAGTTGCAAAATTTTTGTATGACTTTTTTGTTAGTGTCCCATATTTTTTTTAAAACTGCATCTTTGGATACAACAAAAGTTTTTCGTATCATAAGCTTTGAGCCGAATGGTAGGTTACCTGCATCAAAATCAAATAATTATACTCTAAAAAGATTATGCTTTGGTTTAATCAACTTTAACACTATTTGCGTAATAATAAT
>CAZKJU010000012.1:0-35741 GCA_964553185.1 uncultured Sulfuricurvum sp. | reverse complement strand
TTAAATTAAATCCCTCATAGCTTCAGCAGTTTTTCTAATTTCCCATTGAGCGTGTTCATCCAATCGAAGCTTGAAGTAATTAGCAAGCTGCGTAGGCATGAATCCTCCCCATATTTGAGTATAGGCAGCCTGAGGTATGATTCTGCGTGCTTCTTGAGGTTTAACACCGCTCTCAATGGCATTCATATAGTGTTCAACGCATAAGTCGATAATTTTTTGAGTGTCAAAGTCATTTGTCGTAATCGGAATCATTTTCTCGCTAATGTAAAAATCAAATGGGACCCTTTTTCCTGATACGTATCTTCGTGAAAGTTCTTGCCAGTTGACTCGATGACGAACCATTTGTGAGCGTGTCGGTAAGTCAACTTTGTATAAAAAAACGTGAAAGTGCTTTCGGATAATTTCCGCTTCTTCAAGGGTGTTGTAAATTTGTCTAATGTCAAAGCTATATCCATTTTTGTCGTTTTCAAAATCATAAACGATGGCTCTATAGTTTGTTAGTAAGTAGTTTCCATTTTCAACAACTTCTCCAAATTTTTTGACATTGCTGTATTCTTTTTGAAGAAGTTCTTTGTGTTTAGGATCATGGAAATTAAGTAATACGGGGACAAATTCAAACGAACTGGAAGGAAGCCCCATGGATTCTGCCATAAGACGATTGTAGAGGGTTTCACTGCCTAAAGCTTTGGGAGACTGATAGCAGATGGATGCAACTTGAGTGATGGCTAAAATACGGTTTTCTTCAGAAGTGTTGGCTAGAGAGAAATCCCATTTTTCTACAAAAGCGATATTGTCTCCAAAGATATTTTCTTGGGTACCTGTTTTTGTAATTGACATGGCTGCTTCCTGCTGAAGATTTGTTAAAAAAGTATACCGAAGTTGAGGTTTAAAAAGGCTAAGGTGTGTAGAACACACCTTACATAACAAATACGTGAGGAACAATCAACGGATATTTTTTCATTTTTCGGTAGATATGTTTACGAACGACTTGGCGCAGATCATTTTCCAACGCTTTTGGATTCTCAATAAGCCCCGGTTTGAGGTTAATGAGGAAATGCTCTAATACATCTTCCATCTCTTGAGCAAACGCTTTGTCGTGGCGGTCTGCTACGATTCCGAAACTGGTAACAAGCGGTTTGGAGAGGAGACGTGATTCTGCCGCACTCACTTGAGCCACCAGCATAACCATCCCCTCTGATGCCATTTTTTGGCGATCGATAACGATATCATCCTCAATTTGGTGGTTGTTTTGGTTATCGATGTAGGTTTTACCGGTTTTAACGGTTTTTGCTTTACGCATCATTTTCGTGTTGACCTCGATAGAGTCACCATCGCTCATCAAGAGGATATTTCGCTCAGGAACACCACAGCTTACGGCGGTCTCTTTGTGTTTCATGATGTGGTTGTACTCACCATGGACAGGGAGGAAAAATTTAGGGTTGGTGAGGCGGAGCATCAATTTTTGCTCTTCCATACTCGCATGGCCCGATACATGAATATCACGATCATTTGCTACACGGGCACCGGCGCGTTGGAGGTAGTTGAGCATTCCAGAGATAGAACCCTCATTCCCCGGAATCGCACGAGCCGAGAGGACGATCAAATCGGTTGGTTTGATTTTGATGTGGCGGTGTTCGCCGATTGCCATACGGAACAATGCAGAGCTCGGCTCCCCTTGGCTTCCGGTGGTGACGATGAGAACGTCTTTATCACTCATACGGTTTGCCTCTTCGGCATCGATGAAGATATTTTTCGGCAATTTGATGTAATCGTACTGCATACACACTTCGAGATTTCGTTCCATAGATCGTCCGATGACACACACTTTACGGTTGTATTTCATCCCTGCCAAAATCGCTTGATAGACACGGTGGATGTTTGAGCTGAACGTCGACATGATGATACGACCCTCAGATTTTGAGAAGATACGATCAAATCCCGGAGCGACGGTAAGTTCACTCGGTGTCCACTCTTTATTATAAGAGTTGGTTGAATCAGAGAGGAGACAAAGAACCCCTTTTTCCCCATAATGGGCAAGACGGTGCAAGTCGGCTGTGTATCCATCTACTGGAGTGTGATCGATTTTAAAGTCACCTGTGTGGATGATGGTTCCTGCTTTGGTGGTGATTGCCAATGAAGAGGAATCGATGATGGAGTGGGTCATGTGCATCCACTCAATGTCGAAATCGTTGCCGATACGGTAAACTTGACGTTTAACAATCGGGTTAAAATAACGACGGAAATCACGCATGTGGTGCTCATCAAATTTGTTACCGATCATCGCAAGAGGCAATGGTGTTCCATAAATCGGGAACTGCATCTCTTTGAAGAAATACGGGACTCCCCCAATATGGTCTTCGTGAGCATGGGTAATGATGACCGCGACGATTTTTTTACGGATTTCGCGTAAATAGGTGAAATCCGGTACGAGGATATCAACCCCGTGCATCTCTTCATCGGGGAAGCTCATCCCGATATCGATAATGATCGCTTCATTTTCGGTCTCGATAACAGTGATATTACCACCGATTTCTCCGAGTCCTCCAAGAGGGGTAATGCGGACTTTATCGTTGTTATTGAGATCAAGTTTAAAATGAGGGTTGAGACGACTTTTGTGAGCGTCTTGATTTTTCATTACAAAATCGCGTAAGTTCCCATCGATCGGCGCACTCGGTGCTCCACGGCGCCCGCCGCGCCCGCGATCACGACCTGAGCGGTTTGGTTCAGCGTCTGTTGCATTCTCTGAACCCTCCGGTCGGTCCGTTCTTGGAGGGCGGTTGTCTTGACGTGGTGGTCTGTTATCGGTGCGCGGTGGGCGGTTATCTTGACGTGGTGGTCTGTTATCGGTGCGTGGTGGACGATTATCTTGACGTGGCGGGCGATTATCTTCGCGCGGTTCGCTGTGTTGGCGTTCGTTTTGAGATCCTTCGCTTCCTTCGGGACGTGGGTTGTTTCGGCTTCGGAAAGGGCGGCGGTTATTATTTCGGCGCTGGCGATTTTCACCTTGCGGTTGCGCTGCTGATTCTGTTTGTTCATCGGACATAATATTTCCTTGTAGACGCAGTTGTGCGTCATATATGTTTGGTATGCTTAGATGCTCTACAATGCCCTGAAAAGGTTATTTTATAAGGGCGTAGAGCCGGTGAAAGTCAGAGGTATCAAGCTGATGAGGTCGGATGGAGCGCTCCAGTTCAAGCGTTTCAAAGGCTTGAGAGAGGAGTGTTCCATCATAGCGTGAGGAGAGATTTTTGTGAAGGGTCTTACGGGGCTGTGTAAAGGCCGCTCGTAAAAAGTCTTCAAACCCTTCATCGTTACGATTCGCGCGTTTAGAAATGAGCAGTACGCACGAATCGACTTTGGGAGCTGGCTCGAATGCACTTGGCGGGACATGAATCATGATCTCCGCGTCAGCGACACTCTGCGTAATTACGCTGAGCGCTCCAAAAGCTCTCTCTCCGGGTGTAGCGGAGAATTTCTCCGCCACTTCACGCTGTATCATGACAAGCAAGTTTCGGCACGCCGGATCGGCGAGGGCTTTGAGGATGATGTTCGTCGCGATGTAGTAGGGCAGGTTTGCCACTAAATCGTACGGTTCGTCCAAAAGCTCACTCTTCCAATGCTCTAATACATCTCCGCAACGGAGCTCAAGAGTATTGGTACTGATAGCATCGGCAAATTGGTGCTTCAAATGCTTGCACAAGTCGGTATCGACCTCAAAAGCGGTAACACTTTTGACATCAACTAAATACTTAGTTAAATCACCTAATCCAGGCCCGATTTCTGCGATACGGTGAGGGGTATCGGGCATCGATTGGATGATTTGTGCTAAAACAGCTTCATCGTTTAAAAAGTTTTGACCAAATTTTTTTTTGGCAATAGCGGCACGGTCTTTTTGCATTGCTCTGATTGTACCTGATAAAGTGTTAATCCCCTATTAAAAAATAAATCCTCCCCCTTTATCGTTACTTTTGGTAATCGAAGTTATACTTCCGCAATGATTGTGCCAAAGGGTTCAAATGGATAATTTTTTTGCAAAACGGATCATTCCGTGTTTGGATGTCAAAGACGGTCGTGTCGTCAAAGGGGTAAACTTTGTCGGTCTCAAAGATGCAGGTGACCCCGTCGAAGTGGCGAAGCGGTACAATGAAGAGGGTGCGGATGAGCTGACATTTCTCGATATCACCGCATCCCACGAAGAGCGCGATACGATTGTCCATATCGTCGAGCAGGTGGCGAAAGAGGTCTTTATCCCTCTCACGGTTGGCGGCGGCATCCGCGTATTGAACGATATTTACAAACTTCTCAATGTCGGATGCGATAAAGTGAGTATCAACTCAGCGGCAATCAAACGTCCTGAGTTTATTAATGAGGGGGCGAAGCGTTTCGGCTCTCAGTGCATCGTCGTCGCCATCGATGTGAAAAAAACGGGGGATCAGTACAACGTCTATCTCAACGGCGGACGGGTCGATACGGGAATCAACGCTTTTGAATGGGCAAAAGAGGTGGTCGATCGCGGAGCGGGAGAGATTCTTCTCACGTCGATGGACGCCGACGGGACCAAAGCGGGATTTGATCTCTCGATCACCGAACAAATCAGCCGTGCGGTAAACGTTCCCGTGATTGCCAGCGGCGGTGCGGGGACGATGGAGCATATCAAAGAGGCGTTCACACACGGTGCCGATGCGGCGTTGGCAGCGAGTATTTTTCACTACAAAGAGATCGATATTATGGATCTGAAACGCTACCTCAGTTCCGAGGGGATCCCGGTACGGTTATGATTTTATGCGCGGGCAATAACGAGACGTTTGATTTTGCAACTCCGATAGGGGTGGGGTTGATCGACAGCGCGATCAATCTGACGCGCCATTGTTTGGTCAATAAACCCGAATTTCTCCTCTTTGTCGGGAGTGCGGGGAGCTATGGCGAACATCAAATCAACGACATCATCGAATCCAAAACGTCGGCTAACATTGAGTTAGGGTTTTTGGATAAAAGTGCCTATACACCGATTGATAACGTTGTTTCAGCACAAACAGAGGCTATAAAAGAGGTTATCGTCAACTGTTCTAACTATATTACCACCAGCGAGAGTGCGATGGCAAAATTTCGCGCGTTAGGCTTGGGGATTGAAAACATGGAGTTTTTTAGTGTTATGCGTGTTGCTCAAGTGTTCGGTATCCCTGCGGGCGGGGTGTTTTGCATCACTAACTACTGCGATGCCAATGCTCACCGCGATTTTATCGCCAATCACGGATTTGCCAAAGTGCTGCTCCGTGAATATCTCAAAGAAAAAGGGTTGATCCGTGGATAAAAAATGTATTTTGGATTATACCAAAGCGGAACTTGCCTCCATGGTGAAACCCTCGTTTCGTGCCAAACAGATATGGGGTTGGATCTATCATCAATACGCAACGAGTTTTGAAACAATGGCGAACCTCCCCAAAGCGATGCGTGAAGAATTAGATCAAACCTATGAAATTATGCCTCTGAAAATCGCTCGAAAAGAGTGCTCAACCGATGGGACGATTAAATACCTCTTCGAATTGAGTGATGGTAAGACGGTCGAGACGGTGTGGCTCAAGATGAAAGATGAGTCGATAGACGATGAGGGGAATATCGAGCATGAAGCCCGTTTTACTGTTTGTGTTTCGACGCAGGTGGGGTGCAAAGTAGGGTGTTCGTTTTGTCTCACCGCCAAAGGGGGCTTTACCCGCGACCTGAGTGCCGGAGAGATCGTTGCACAGGTGCTGGCGGTCAAGATGGATAACGGCCTCGCGGCGCATCGTCGTCTCAACATCGTTTATATGGGGATGGGAGAACCGCTCGATAACCTCGATAACCTCGCTAAGGCAATCACGATTCTCAAAGACGAAGAGGGGCTTAGTATCGGCGGTAAACGCCAAACGGTATCAACCAGCGGTTTGAGTACCAAGATCGATAAACTGGGTGAAATGGATTTGGGTGTTCATATCGCCATTTCGCTTCACGCCGTGGATGACGAGCTCCGCACTGAGCTGATTCCGATGAACAAAGCCTACAACATCGCCTCGATCATTGAAGCGGTAAAACGATTCCCGATCGATACCCGTAAACGGGTGATGTTCGAGTATCTCGTTATCAAAGGAAAAAACGACGATCTGGGATCGGCAAAAAAACTGGTCAAACTCCTCCACGGAATAAAATCAAAGGTCAATTTGATCTATTTCAACCCCTATCCGGGGAGCGATTATCAGCGTCCGACCAAAGCGGATATGGTCAATTTCCAAGAGTATTTGATCAAACACGGTGTGCTGTGCACAATCCGTGATTCCAAAGGGCTCGATATCAGTGCCGCGTGCGGTCAGCTAAAAGAAAAAGAATTGTCTAAAGAGATAGTTTAAAGAAGCGTGGTTTACTGTGCGTGGGCTCTCTGCCAAAGAGAACCTAGTGTTAACGTAGCTATCGGGACGTGTTCCGATGGCGTATAAAAGGAATAATAATGTCAGGTATGGATTGGTTTCAAGTCGGGTTTTTGGTGATTGTTGTCGGTGTCGGTCTCGGCGGCTTTGTTTGGGCCGCTTTGAAAAAAGATTAAAAGCTATACTTAATCATTGCCTGAAAAACATCATTATCGGTATGGTAACTGTTTTCATGGTAGTAGTGCCATTCACTCCCCACTTCGAGTTTACCCTCTTTAATTCCCAGTGTTTGTGATAGATCAAATAACAGTTGGTTTTGACTCAAAATATCACGTGTCGTCCAGTCGGTAAACCCTTCGAAATGCCACCGATCACTTAGCGGCGCGTAATAGTTGAGAGAGAGTTGATAGGTATCATCCCCTATATTTTGGTGTTTTCGGTAAAGATTGACTCCAAATACCGAAAATCCGGGGAGTGCGAGATCGCATCCAACCCCATAGAGCCACGCATGGTATTCATTCCCCCGATTGTATTGAAATGAGGCGTAAGTCTCTTTGAGTACTCCTGCTGAGGTTGAAAGTCCACTGATTTTATCCAAGCTCAATCGAGGTGCAATTTCGCCGTAGAGGTCATTTTTTTTGTGGGTAAATTGGAGACCCTTATGGGCATAGGCGTAATCGGCAAACATAAATAAGTCCCCGTAGTCGAAGGTTCGATAATGCTCCGCAGTGATGGTTTGTTTGGCTCCATCGGTGGTATCGAGGAATGTTGGACCCTCGAAGTTGCCATAAAGGTATTGGATATTGGTGGTTGAAAAACCATAAAGCCCTGATACTAAGAAGATACTAGCGACGAGTAAGCGTTTCATTGGGTTCCTTTGGGAAGAGTGCATTGATTTGTTGAATCAAATCGAGAGGATCGGTTTGGAACCCTAAAACCATCACTCCAAAATGAAGATGTGGTCCGGTGATCCGACCGGTGGCACCACTCAAACCGATGGTTTGACCGCGCAAGACGGGTTCACCTACTTTGACATCAAATTGGCTCATGTGAAAATAACAGCTGTAAATCCCTTCCCCGTGATCGATGATGACGGTTCCACCGGCGTAATAGCGATCTTTGACCAGTACGACGACTCCATCATTGGTAGCGAGGATCGGCATGGGAGTTCTGGCACGAAAATCGACTCCTCCATGGTAGCTTTTTAAAACACCGTTATAGGTACGTGATGAGCCGTACTGGCTTGTAATATTGCTCTCCATTGGGTAGATAAAAGGTTTTGTCCAATAACGTTTTGGCGTGATTGTGTTATAGATCGCTTCAGCTTCGGCTTTTTCATCGGCGATTCGTTGCAGTGCTTCAGCAGGTGGTGTGACTTTGGTACTCTCCACACTCAAAACTTCAGTCGGATAATCTGATGAATGGATCATTATCGGTATCTCTAGTTCGCCAAAATCACTAATCCATTTAGGTTTGAGCTCTTGTGGAGGGGTATGGTAGTCGGTGGGGATAATGGCGATACCAAGAGTTGGATCAACGGGATGGGGGAGAATAGAGATATTGCGCTCACTCATCACGAGCATCCCTGAGGCAGAAGAGAGCGGGAGAACAAGGCTTTTGCCGTTATATCCATCAATTCCCCATAATGAGAGGATGGTAGTTAAAAAAGCAAACCAAAAACGCATAATACTCCCTACAACTTTACATGATGCCATTGTAGCATTAAGGGGTATGAATCTGCAATTTTGCTTTGTGATAGTTGTGGAATGATGTTGTTTTAGGTTTTATAAAGGATAGTGTGTTACTATAAAAAATATGTTGGGATGATAAGAAGGTTTTATAGTATGAAAAAAGCTCGAATCGTGAGTTTTGTTTTAGTACTTTTGATTGCAAGTGTAGCGGCTTTGTATTATTTCGTCAATCGTCCTGCCACTTCTTCTAAAATTCAAATCTCAACGAACCCGTGGGTGGGATTTACCCCCTTTATTTATGCGCAGGAGAAGGGATGGTTGGATAAGACCCCTTTTCGCTTTATGTGGCTGGTTGATTTAACGGACAATGCCCGATTGTATGAGCGTGGATTTACTCAAGGTTTTACGGCTACTCAGTATGAACTGCTCCATTTTAAACAACACGATACGATCAAGCCTGTTTTTTTAATCGATCGCTCTTATGGAGCTGATGCGATTGTTTCTAATCGGTCCCTCGAAGAGATACGTTCTAGCAAAAAATCGGTAGAGATTTATTTGGAACGAGGATCACTCAATGATGATTTTCTTAAAGCGTTTATTGCAGAAAATAGATTGGAAAAAGTACCATTTCATCTGGTAGATAGTTCACAAAAAAGTATCGCCACCCTCCAAAAAACAGGTGAGGCAGTCGTCATTTTATCGTATCAGCCCTATCTCTCAGGGCTTTTGAAAAAAGGGTTTACCCCTTTGGCATCAACTCGAACCATGGAGAGTTTCTTTGTGATCGATGCGCTGTTTGTGGATGAATCGGTAGTGGAGGGAAATGAGAAAGAGTTTGTCCATTTGAAAGAACTTTTTGCGTTGGGCGTTAATCGATTACATACTAATCCGCATGAATATTATGATACGGTAAAAGGGTATTTAGAGGGGCAAAGTTATGAAGAGTTCATGGCAACAACGACCCAAATTGAGTGGCTTCATGAAAAAAAATCTGAGAAGATTATTCGCTATCTAGAGGTTCAGAAGATACAAACCGATAGGCTTATACCGTGAAAATACAACGCTTTACCCTCGTTGCCGTTATCTTGTTTTTTATGCTGATAGCGGTATTGTCCAGCAGCTTTTATGGTATTGAAAAAGTTGGAACACTTCGGTATATCTCGGATGGGGTCAACCAAAATATATTTCGTCTCGAAGAAGATATTCAAAGTGCCTTGCAGAAAAATCAAAAGGAAGGGATTCAGACTCTGCTCGATGAGGCAAGTGTGATTGATGGAGCGATTGAGACTATTTCTTTATCACTGGATGGGAAAAGCATTGTTGTATCCTCATCACGCTCATTGAGCGGTAAAGCAATCGACAAACACTATCTTCCTCTTGAACAGCTCTCTGAAAGGTTGATCGAGGATGAGTACTTACACTATTCGAGTGAATTAAACTATTTTATCGGAGCAAGCAAAAAAAAGGGTATTTTACTCATTGATCTGGATGAAAATTTTGTTTTTGAACGGCTTAATCGTATTGCGATGTTTTTTGGATTGGCCCTTTTTTTAGTATTGGGACTAGTTGCATTGGTAGCATTGGGTGCGGTTAGACGATTGATCATCCAACCGTTAGAGCAAATTACTGTACGGGCCCAAAAGAAAAACGGGACCCAAGAAAATCATCTGATCGAAGAACTCGCTATTTTGGATCAGACTTTGTGTGACTCTTTTCATTCGTTACAAATTCAGCAGGAAGATTTAAAAGAGGCACTCAGTGAATCGCGCTATTTGGATAGCATTCTTCGCACGGTTGCCGATATTAACCAGTTTTTAATTACGGCTAAAAATGTGGAAGAGTTGATGGCGCACTCTTGCCAAAGGTTGGCAGAACATCCCGGTTATGAGCTGTGCTATATCGCTTTAAAAGAGGATGACTCACTGGTTATTCGAAGCTCCTCCTCTGATCTAACCGGTTTTTTATATCCAAAAATGAGAACAAACCTCTCGGGAGATGGTGTTGATATCTCTGATCCTGTCGTTCAAGCAATCAAAGAGAATAAAACAATTGTATTGGAACATTTGGAACATGAAGTATCGTATGGATCATGGCGGTTGATCGCTGAAAAAGGGCAATATGGTTCGATGATTTCACTCCCTTTGGTTAGCGCTATCGATTCATTGCCTCTGGGTGTTGTTACACTCTATGCCAAACGATCTGATGGATTTGATCTCAAAGAGGTGGCAATGCTCGAAGAGTTGGCCGGTGATATTGGTTTTGCCATCCGTTCGTTTACCCAGCGTGAACAGCTTAAATACCATTTGACAACTGATCCTATCACCGATTTACCTAACCGTTTTTCATTGGTAGAAGCCCTAAACAATGATCATATATGCGGATTAGCTATCATTAATATCGATCGTTTTAGTGATATTAACGAGGTGTACGGAGTCAGTATCGGTGATGCAATTTTATCGGCATATGGTCGTTGGCTAAGACTTAAAGTCTCGACGCATAACAACATAGGACTCTATAAAATGGGAGGCGATGAGTATGCGTTGATTGCTTCGCATTGCAATGCGTTAAATCCGTTTGTGGATTTTTTAGAAGAGTTGATTTTAGCAACCCAAAAAGAGTTCTTTGTAATCGAAGGGATCGACATTGTCTTGACGATCACCGTAGGGGTTTCCCGTATTAGCGATCGGGTATTAGAGCATGCCACTGCCGCTTTAAAACAAGCTAAACTCCAACGCCACAGTATCGAGATATTTTCGCTAGAGTCCAAGCATGAGCAAGAAAATAATATCGCTTGGTACAAACGTTTAAAAGAGGCGATCGAAGAATCCCGCATCATTCCTTTTTTCCAACCGATTGTGGATAATCACAGCGGTGAGATTATCAAATATGAAGCTCTTATCCGTTTGATCGAGACGGATGGAAATGCTATCTCTCCGTATCTTTTTTTAGAGATTGCGAAAAAAACCAAACTCTATCCTGAACTTACCAAGATTATGATTGATAAAGTCGTCGAAGTATTCAAAAACTCCACGATTCCGGTGAGCTTGAACCTTTCAACTCAGGATCTCATAAATCCTGAACTTGCAGATTATCTGGAGTGCGCTATTCATGATAATAAAATTGCCCATTTGATGATTTTCGAAATCCTTGAGAGTGAGGGGATCGAAAACTATAGTTCCGTAAGTGAATTCGTGGATCGCTTTAAATCGATCGGATGCCGTTTTGCGATCGATGATTTTGGCTCAGGGTATTCGAATTTTGATCATTTGCTTAAGCTGAATATCGATACACTTAAGATTGATGGAAGCCTTATTAAAAATCTTCCGCATGATCGCAATGCACAGATTTTTGTAAGACATATTTGTGAGTTTGCTCATGAGATGGGGATTAGTGTTGTGGCAGAATTCGTCGCTAACGAAGAGATATACAACCGAGTCAAAGAGATCGGTATCGATGCGTCACAAGGGTATTACTTTTATGAGCCATCACCGCAGTTGATTGGACAATAGATAGGATAGGTATGGTAAGCAGTTACATCGGTCGTCAGCCTATCGTAAATGCCAGAGGGGCGTTGGTTGCGTATGACCTTTTTTATTCAGGGCAGGGTAGCGCTGCCCATACGACAGCGACACTGATTAATGATCTGCAAAGTGCATTTGGAATTGATCGGATTTTAGGGAAACGGATCGGATTTATACGTGCCGACCACCATTTTATCTTTCATGAATTACTCGAACTTCTCCCAAAAGAGCGTGTAGTCTATGCATTGCTCGAAGAGAGTATCATTGATGAGAAATTGAATGATCATCTAAAAAAACTTTTTGCTCAGGGGTATCGTTTTGCCCTTAATGATTTTGCATTTACTCCTGAAAATATAGAGAAATTTTCCCCTGTTTTCCCCTACTTAGAGTTTGTTAAAATCGATATTTCACGCAGTGGACGGATTAAGCGTGATGATATTGAAAGGTTGAAGCAACTTGGAGTGAGTGTGATCGGATCAAAAATAGAGTCGCACGATATCCATGCTGAGTGTGTTGCAAAAGGTTTTGATCTTTTTCAAGGCTATTTTATCTCTAAACCAAAAGTGCTTGAAAACCCCTCTTTTTCTCTTAATCAAGAATCGGTTATACAGCTATGGAATATGCTCCAGTGTGAGGTGGAAATCGATGAACTGGTGAAAGCGTTTGAGCTTAACCATATGGTGAGTCTCAAGCTGATCCGCTTTATCAACTCTGCCGTTTTCTCACTCCGTAACCCTGTCTCCTCTATACGCCATGTATTGACTCTGATGGGACGGGAACCGTTGTCGCGCTGGATTATGTTATTGATGTTCTCTGAAGCGCAGGAATCGAATCAAAACAGTATTCCATTGTTGCTCATGGTGGTAAATCGAACTGAGTTGATGACAAAGCTTTTAGGATTAGTCAACCCTAATCCAACGAAAGGAGAGATGGCAACTGCCTATTTCGTCGGGATGCTCTCGTTGATTCATCTCCTGTTTCATATCCCGCACAGAGATATTCTCAAACGGCTTAATGTTGCACCGGATATCGAACGTGCATTGTTCGAGGGGGATGGTTTTTACGGCGAATTGTTGACGATGGTAAGAGCGATTGAAATGTTAGATTCCGAGGGAATTGAGAGATTTTTAGCGAAACATGGGTTGGAATATACGATTTTAGAGCCATTAATAGCTGAAGCAATGGAAAAAGTCAATCAGTTTGATGAGGCGATGGGATGAGATGAAAACAGCCTTACACCATACTCTAAAATCGTATCTATTCTTAGCCTTTGGAGCATTGAGTTATTACATCATTGCACGGTTTGATATTTGGCTCTTTTCATTTTATCCCGAAAATATCGCTTTGTTATGGCTCCCGTTGGGGCTGGCCGTTATTTTGGTGGATATCTTTGGCCTTAAAGCATTGCCGTTCATTTTTATCGGGAGCCTGTCGGCCAATTACGGAGGGATGGCAAACGGCACGCCATTGTATTTAGTCCATTTGGGTATTTCAGGATTCGCCGATACGCTGGCTCCGTTTTTGGCGTCGTTCTTGATTAAACGTCGTGTAGGCTATGATTTTAGCAGTGCCAAAATACTGTTTCCGTTCGCATTGTATGGGATGTTGATTCCCACTTTTATCAGCAGTGTTATTTTCTCTTTTAATTTGGCAGCAGGTGATTATATCGACTATAGCGATGTAGCAGGGTATATCATCTGGTTGATTTTTTCCGACGGCTTAGGGCTTTTGCTTGTTTATCCGCTCTATAACAGCTACAAACAGTTTTCGAAACCGGCGGCTACAGAGTGGAAAAGGGTCGCTGGGTATGGCTCGAGCGCACTTTTAGTGGCATGGCTTTCGTTTCATTTTCAGTACTTGATTTTTTTATTACTCCCGCTATTGCTTCTCGCATCATTTCGGATTCGGATCGATCTTTTATTGAGCGTGCTCTTTTTTGTCGTGATTGAAGTTATCGCGTTATCGGCTCACTACGGCGTGATTTTTGTGATGTCAACACCTCTGGAATCGACATTGATGCTGATTTTGTATCTTATCAGTTTGGTATTTGTCATTATCGGGACATCACTCAATAATACCGAACTGGTAAACAGTATTAATCTAAGCAACACCGATTCTCTGACACAGGTGAACAATGTCAAAGCGTATAAAGAGATGGTTGAATATGTACTGGCACTCAAAAAACGATATCAGGTTCCATTTTCGATGATTATGCTCGATATTGACGATTTTAAGGCCGTAAATGACAAATATGGGCACCGAATGGGGGATATCGTATTGATCGAATTATGTTTTACGGTTCAAAAGTCTATACGAAGGACCGATGCCCTTTTCCGAGTAGGGGGCGAAGAGTTTGTCATCCTTTGTCATAACACCCCTCTTTCCAATGCTGCTGAGGTAGGGACTAAAATTCGCGAAAGTATCGAACAAACGCTTTCAACGATTCCGGAGAGAAAAATCACGGTGAGTGTGGGTGTTACGGAAGCACAAATTGATGATACTGAAGATTCTTTGTATCGTAGAGCAGACGCATTGCTTTATCGTTCAAAAGAAAATGGTAAAAATAGAGTTACTATTGGATAAAGATTTGTGACTAGATTGTTGAATGGGCAAAATTTTAGTTGATTTTTTGAAGAAGAGAAAGATACCGAAGCCTATAAAAACAAGGGCTTTGTAGATGGTGCGGATGAAAGGACTTGAACCTTCACACCGTTAGGCACCAGATCCTAAGTCTGTTTTTTGGCATTTTTCATAATTTCTTAAATCCTTTCAAATCCTTTCAAAATCCCTATATTTTGGGATTTAAAAGCCTTTCGTGTTTTTCATTTATATGCATCTATTTTCATTGTTTTTCAAATTTTGTAGTAAAAATTGTAGTAAAAAATGTCACTTCCTATTACGAAAACTTTGTTATACTTTTTCAATAAAAAAATGATCAATTATGCATAAAAAACGATCTTGTTTTGGAAAAGGAGACTTATAAAATGGGACTGAAGCCAGTTGGTGGAAAATATGAAGGTGTTTGGATCAACGAGCTAAAGAATGGCGATGTCTCTTATTACATAAATTATCGAGATGATTCTGGTAAACCAGTCAAAGTACTTGTAGGAAAAAAAACAAAAATTTCTGACTTTACAGTGAAAGATGCCTATGCCAAACTGATTGAAATGAAGTATAAACTTCAGCATGATGAAGAGCCAACAATTAAGGCGGGGAGAACTTCAAAATTAAAATTTGATGCTATTTGGGAAGAATTTTATAGCTATGCCAAGGCGAATAAAAAGTCATATCTGATGGATAAGCAGAACTACGAAAAACATGTAAAGCCCATTTTTGGACATAAAAATGTGAAAGATTTGACCTCTTTGGATTTCGAAAAATTCAAGCAGGAACTTACAGCAAAAGGCTTGGAAGCGCAGACGGTCAAGCACCAGATGACACTTATTCGAACGATCATCAATTATGCGATCAAACATAATATACTCAAAAAGTTTACCAATCCTATGGGCGAAGGAAAAGTCAAAATGCCGGAGGTTGACAATAAACGGCAAGGGTATTTGACGAAAGAACAGGCCAGAAAAGTTTTAGAGATTTTGAAATCAACGCATCAACTAACATATCATCTAACAGTGATATTGCTTTTTACGGGGGCACGATTTAGTGAAGTAACTGGGGCCGCATCACAGAAAAATAAGACGGGCGTTGATACGCGGTTAAAATGGGCTGATGTTAATTTCGCAAATAATACTATTTTTTTCAAAAAGACAAAAAATGGAAATGAACGTCATATTGCGATGAATGAGATACTTCGAGAAACAATTGATTACCTCTATGAAAATAGAGTGAATGAAAATGTCATCAATAATAGTGACGGTGGGATCATCTTGAGAATGCCGGATTATTTTGTAACGGCAGTAGAAAGTGTCATTCCAGGAAATAATAAACGAGATACTAAATACAAAATTACTGCACACTCACTGCGGCATACCCATGCTAGTTGGCTTGCGGAAGCAGGGCTCGATATTTTGCAGATTAAAGAGCAACTCGGTCATAAACATATCGAAATGACCATGCGTTATGCCCATTTAATTCCACATATTAGGCATGAGATGACTATGGAATTGCTTATTTAATTATGTATACCATTTCGACATGTTTTAAGAATGTGTCGAAAAAATCGCCGACATAATGTAACCTATTGTTTCTAACAAATTAATACTGCTATTTGCTATTTTTTGGCAAAGATGAGTAGAATAAACTTTTTAATCTTTTAGGGGGTTGAATGGCTTTAATTGAATGTTTTGAATGTGGTAATCAAGTTTCAGATGCTGCAGCTACTTGTCCCAAATGTGGTGTTGCTATTGCTTCAAATATCAGACAGGATCAAGAATCCATAGAAAAAGAATCGAGAGGATTAATTAAAGGGTTTATTGAAGCAAAATTATCATTACAAGTTCTCTTCACTCTTAGTATGTGGGTATCTGCTGTAATTACAATTTATGCATATCAGAACAATAATGATTCAGTTTTGACACCATTGTTTTGGATTATAGGGATCGCAAGTCTTATTCGTGGAGCAAAAGGTTATTTGGGTATTAAAAAGAAGCATGAAGAAAATTTATCTGCTGTAAATACAATTGCTATGGGTGTATCAAAAGCGAAATCACCAACTGCTCATGAGCTTGGTAATTTGCTTATGATTTTTGTATTTGCTGGGTTTTGGTTTGTAATGTATTCATTAACAGTGGCATTTAGTTTTGTTTTAGCCCCACTAATGACCTTATTTATGGCTTTTAAAGCTGTAAAATCTTCAAAATAATTTTCTTTTTATAGGGCTTGAAATGCCCTTTTGTAGTGGTTATAGAATTTTTTGAGGTGGAATTTTGCTACATAATGTCGAAAACACTTAAAAGCAGAGATATTTTAAAAAATATTATTTTAATCCCAAATTTCTATAATTGACTCCACTCCGCACTTAACATAAAACCGTTTCGATAGCACGATATTGGTAATTAGTAGATACATGTATTTACAAAGTATCTATTTCTAGCATGATTTCTCATAAACATAAAAATATTTTTACTGCTGTAAATGAAAAACTCATATTTTAACTTGACATTGCTATTGATTCAGGAGTATAATTGCTGTAAATGAAAAATAGAGGATAAAATTTTGAAGAAATTGGGAGATATCGCTATCATATCCAGCGGCCATACCTTTCGCTCTCGCATCGATGAAGACCTAAATGGAAACTATTTGGTCATTCAAGTCAAAGATTTTGACGAAGATGATCAGATACAAGCTGAGGGGCTTCTCAAAACCAAACTCGAAAGTGTCAATTCCAAATTTCTTGCCAAGAGTGGCGATATTCTCTTTCGCTCTCGTGGTACCTCGACCAGAGCATCCCTTGTACATGATTCTATTGATGAAAACTGTGTTATCGCTTCACCTCTACTTATTATCCGACTCGATACAAATCAGTTCTTGCCGGAGTATGTTCAGCTTGTAATCAACCATTCCGCATCTCAACGCTATTTTTCACGTGCAGCACAGGGCTCATTCGTTCGTATGATCGACAAAGAGACGCTTGAAAACCTGATGATACCATCCAAAAGTATCACCGATCAAAAAAATGTCATTGAGCTAAATCAGTTGATCCAAAAAGAAAAAGTGCTGATGAATCAGATTGTATCCAAACGTCAAATCTTATTAGAGGGGGTGTTCGAAATCGAAAGAGAATGAAGAAGATTGCGAAAGTGGGGACTTTCACAATCGGTTGCAAAAAAGCGTAGACAAATTATACATGATAAATAAAAGGATTACAACCAATGAGTCAAAAAATTAATCAACAAGATATTAATAACGCAGCATGGGCAGCGTGTGATACTTTCCGGGGTGCCGTTGATCCGGCACAGTATAAAGACTATATTTTGGTCATGCTCTTTCTGAAATACATTTCGGATGTGTGGAATGATCATTACGAGTCTTATCGTGAACAATACGGTGACGATGATATGCGTATTCGAAGAAAATTAGAACGTGAGCGTTTTAAATTACCAATCATCGAGATCAAAGAGGATGTCAAAGACGACAAGGGCAACGTTACCGAAACGAAAATAATCGATAGTTTTATAGGTAGTTTCTATAGTCTTTACGAACGTCGCAATGAAAACAATATCGGCGAACTCATCAACATTGTCCTCGATGCAATTGAAGAAGCGAATAAACTCAAACTCGAAGGAGTTTTTCGTAATATTGATTTCAACAGCGAATCCAATCTTGGGAAAGCCAAAGACCGCAACCGTCGTCTTAAACAGCTTTTAGAAGATTTTAACAAGCCTCAGCTCGATCTGCGTCCTCATCGTGTGAGTGAAGATGTTATCGGAAACACCTACATCTATATGATCGAGCGTTTCGGTTCTGATGCGGGCAAAAAGGCAGGAGAGTTCTATACTCCTCATAAAGTCTCCGAACTCGTGGCAATGCTAGTCAATCCAAAAGCGGGAGCCCGCATTTGTGATCCGGCGTGTGGATCGGCAGGTCTTTTGATCGAAGCGGCACGTCAGATCGGTGGAAACGATTTCGCTCTGTTCGGGATGGAGGTTAATGGCTCAACTTGGGCGTTGGCTCGGATGAATATGTTTCTCCACAGCTTTGACTCGGCCCGTATCGAGTGGTGTAATACTCTCACCGCGCCAGCTCTCGTCGAGCAGGACAAGCTGATGAAATTCGACATCGTCGTCGCCAATCCGCCGTTTTCACTCGATAAATGGGGTGCAGAAGAGGCTGAAAGTGATCGTTTTAATCGCTACTGGCGTGGCATTCCTCCTAAAAGTAAAGGAGACTTTGCTTTTATCAGCCACATGATCGAAGCAGCTATCGAAAAAGAGGGACGAATTGCCGTCGTTGTTCCTCATGGGGTACTTTTCCGTGGAGCTGGAGAGGGGAGAATTCGCCAAAAACTAATCGAGGAAAATCTCCTCGATGCTGTAATCGGATTGCCATCAGGGCTTTTCCCTTCGACTTCAATTCCTGTTGCTATTTTGATCTTCGACAAGAGTCGTGAGCGCGGCGGAATCAATGATATGCGTAAAGACGTGGTTTTTATCGACGCGAGCAGCGAGTACCAAAGCGGTAAAAACCAGAACACTCTTTTGGATGAGCATATCGCCAAGATCGTAGCGACCTATCAAAACCGTGAAGTAATTACCAAATACTCTCATCTGGCCACTCCCGATGAGATCGCGGAGAATGATTACAATCTGAATATCTCCCGTTATGTCGATACGTTCGAAGAAGAAGCACCTATCGACATCGCAGCGGTTCAGGGTGAAATCGATGAGCTTGAGCAAGAACTTGTACGTGTGCGTGCCAAGATGGCGGAGCATCTGAAGGAGTTGGGGCTATGAATGATCAGCTGATTTTATATACGACCGAAGACGGAGGAGCCAAGGTCTCCCTCCGTGCAGAAGATGGCACTGTCTGGCTCAGCCAGATCGATATGGCCGATCTTTTTCAGACGACAGTGGCTAATATCAACATCCATATTAAAAATATTGTCGAAGATGGCGAGCAGGTTCTTGAGGCAACTGTTAAAGAATACTTAATAGTTCGTCGTGAGGGTGAGCGTGATGTTGAACGTCTTGTGAAACACTATAATCTTGAGATGATTTTAGCGGTAGGTTACCGTGTTCGCTCTCATAGGGGCGTACAATTTCGACGATGGGCGACGACAACACTCAAAGAGTACCTGATCAAGGGATTCGCTATGGATGATGAGCGTCTCAAAGAGCCCGGTAAAGGGGTCGATTATTTCGATGAGCTTTTAGAACGTATCCGAGATATTCGCAGCAGTGAAAAACGATTCTATCAGAAAATTAAAGATATCTATACCACTGCGGTTGATTATCAAAAAAGTTCTGACGCGGCACAGCTCTTCTTTAAAAAAGTACAAAATAAAATGATCTGGGCGGTTACGGGACATACTGCTGCCGAGTTAATCAAATTGCGTTCCGACCCCGAAGCACCGAATATGGGGCTTACGAGCTGGAAAGGCTCCGTCGTCCGTCGAGGTGATGTAGCGATTTCGAAAAACTACCTCAAACACGATGAGCTCGATGAACTAAATCGTATCGTTACAATGTATTTGGACTTTGCCGAGGATCAGGCGAAACGTCGCAAAACCATGACGATGAAAGAGTGGGAGGAAAAACTGGATGCGTTTCTAAGTTTTAACGAACGTGATATCTTGACCCATGCCGGAAAACTTCGTGCAGATGTTGCAGAACGGCTAGCCCATGAGCGCTACGAGATCTTCGATGCTCATCGACGTGAAGCGGCACGAGTAGCTGCTGACATCGAGGATGCGGAAATCATCGACGAGCTGGAACAACAAATTTCGAAGCTTCCGAAAGGGGGTAAAAAATGAGTAAAGTCAGATATGTTCCTTTGAGTGAAGTCGCAACATTTAAGGGGGGAAGTACACCCCATAGACAAAACCAAAAATATTTTGGTGGTGAGATTCCGTGGGTAAAAACCACAGATTTGAATAATTCCTTAATTGTGCATACAGAAGAGACATTAACAGAACTCGGTCTCAAAGAATCATCATGCAAAATGATTGATCCTGGTGCTGTTCTGGTAGCCATGTACGGAGGATTTAATCAAATTGGACGAACGGGTGTATTGACACAAAAAAGTGCTATCAATCAAGCATTAACGGCCGTAATTCCTGATCCAAAACGTTTGAATCCGATTTTTCTCAATGAGTGGTTGAATTATCGGGTGAAATATTGGAAAAGATTCGCTGTTAGTAGTCGCAAAGACCCCAACATCACAAAATCTGATGTGGAAGACTTTCCAGTACCCGTTTTGGATATCGATTACCAAAATAAAGCCGTTAATGTTCTGCAAACTTGGACTAACGCAATCGAAACCGCCGAACAGATGATAGCGGCTAAACAACGGTATTTTGATGGATTGATACAAAAAATGTTTCAACCAAATCAAGATACTGATTTATGGCAACCAACAAATCTTTCAAAAATTCTTGTGAGTAAAGAAAAAAGTAAACCTGTTCTAAACCACAATATGCAACTTGCTGCTATTGGTGTTTACGGTTTAAGATTAAGAAGCGAAATCTATAGCAAAGAACTTTCCAAAGACACTTTAAATTATATTATTTTCTCAAATAGAGAAATCTGTTTTGGTCTTGGTTCCAATGAGCTTGTGTTTGCTGTGAATTCAAGTAGTGATGATTACTTAGTAAGTTCAGCGTACAATATATTTAAAATAGATGGCACTATAGACCCGTCTTTTTTAGAATATTATTTGAGATATCTCAATAAATTTCTCAGTACGAAGTACTTAATCATAAGTGCGAGACAGGGGAAATCGGTTGATTTTCAAGGCCTTTTTAGTGAAATAATCCGCTTGCCGGAATTGACACAACAAATCAAAATAGCCGAAGTGCTCAATACCGCCAAATGTGAAATCGATGTGCTCAAAAAGCTTGCCGAATCGTACCGACTCCAAAAACAGGGGTTGATGCAGAAGTTACTGAGCGGGGAATGGAGGGTAGCGGTATGAGTGAATTAATGCAAAAACTCTCATCATATAATCTGCTCAACTATTTGCTGCCCGGTATCGTTTTTAGTGTGATGTTAGAACAAATTACATCTTATTCGATAGTACAGAAGGATTTGTTTGTAAATGCGTTCCTATATTACTTTATCGGACTTAGTATCAGCCGGATTGGTTCGATCGCTATTGAAAAACCTCTGAAAAAAATCAAGTTTATTGAGTTCGGTCAATATTCTGATTACATTAAAGCATCTAAAGCGTATCCGAAAATCGAAGTATTGTCTGAAGCAAATAACACTTATAGAACGTTATTAGCCGCTTTTATACTTCTTGGTCTTGCCAAGGTGTACGAGATGATTTCAAAACATTATGCTTTGTCGGCAGAAACGAACTCGTTGCTATTGGTTTTGAGTTTGGGAGTTATTTTTCTACTCTCTTATAAAAAGCAATCTGACTATGTCAGACAGCAGGTAGAGGCTCATAAGGATTGAACAATGGGATATGAGATTGATTTTTTGCCTGTAGGCAATGGGAATAGCAGTGGTGATGCTATCGTTATTCGTTATGGCGAACCTGGTAGTTACAAAATCATGGTTGTAGATGGAGGGTCTAAAGATTCAGGTCAAAATTTAGTTGATCACATTACCTCCTATTTCAATACAACCTATGTAGATTACGTTGTTAATACTCACCCTGATCAGGATCATGCTTCTGGTCTCAGTGTAGTTCTTGAAAAACTTGAAGTAGGAGAACTTTGGCTCCATCGTCCATGGAATCATACAAAAGAGATAATTGACCATTTCAAAGATGGCCGGATTACGGAAGAAAGCTTAGCTCGAAGGTTCAAAGAAGATGGATTTCCTTATGCACATGCACTTGAAGAAATTGCTCTTGAAAAAGGCATTCCTATTTTTGAACCTTATCAAGGTAGTGCTATAGGTGATTTTTATGTCATTTCCCCTCACAAAGATTGGTATTTACATGATTTGATTCCTGACTTTAACAAAACTCCTCAAAAAAAAGAGGCTACGGACAGTCTATTCAAAAAATTTGCTGAAAGTGTTAAACGTGTTTTTGAAGATATAAACATTGAAACATTAAAAGAAGATGTATCTACAAGTTCTGATAATGAAAGTAGTACAGTACTTTATGCACAACTTGATGGGCACGGAATCTTATTGACAGGTGATGCTGGTATAAGAGCACTAAATCATGCTTATGACTATGCAATATCGCGTGATGTAGATATATCTATAGGTTTAAAATTTGTTCAAATACCACATCACGGAAGTCGTCACAATGTATCCCCCTCTACACTTGATAAGCTCTTGGGAACCAAAGGTCAAAGCGTAAATAAAGTAGCATTTGTGTCAGCTGGCAAAGACTCGAAGACACATCCCAGAAAAGTTGTTACCAATGCATTTATTAGAAGAGGTTGTGATGTAATTGCAACACAGGGACAATCTATTAGCCAACCTCATAATATGCCAGGAAAACCAGGATGGACCACAGTAGTACCATTAAGTTTTTCAACGGAGGTGGAAGAGTGAATAGTTTTAAATTCAATGAAAAATACCTATCTCAAATTCCCGCCATCCAGCAGCTTATTAGACTGGGATACACATATCTCTCTCCCGAATCCGCTCTTCGTGAGCGGCATGGGAAAACCTCGAATGTACTGTTAGAAAACATACTCCGAGAGAGTCTCAAGCGGATCAACCGTATACAGTACAAAGGGGGCATCTACCTCTTTAGCGAGGAGAATATTCAATCGGCGGTGCAGAAGCTCAAAAACGTCAAATACGACGGTCTGCTCAAAACCAATGAATCGATCTATGATCTGCTGACGCTGGGGACAGCATTGGAACAAAGCATCGAGGGAGACAGTAAGAGCTTTACCCTCCAATATATCGACTGGAAGAATCCGCAGAATAATACCTTTCATGTCACTGCTGAATACAGTGTCGAGCGTAACCGCTCTACCGAAACGGCACGCCCCGATATCGTATTGTTTGTCAACGGGATCCCCTTTTGTGTCATAGAATGCAAATCACCGAAAGTCGAAGTCGATCAGGGGATAAGTCAGATGGTGCGCAATCAAAACGACGATTTTATTCCCAAACTGTTTACGACCGTCCAGATGGTACTATCCGTCAATAAAAACAGTGCTCAGTACGGTACTGTTGCTACTCCCAAAAAGTTTTGGGCGGTGTGGAAAGAGCAGAACATCGGTGACGAGACGGTCTCCGCTGTGGTCAATACGCCACTAAATGATGAAGAAAAAGCAGAACTGTTTTCAGGGGATTTTGCCAAAGCACGTAACTATTTTGATAAGCTCGAATCGGGTGGCCTTCGTGAAGTTACAGAACAAGATCGTACCATTTCGGCGATGTGTTCGCCCCAAAGGCTCCTCGATCTGGCGTATCGATTTACTCTCTTTGATGGTGGGATCAAAAAAATTGCCCGCTATCAGCAGTATTTTGTCATTGAATCGACCCTCAAACGGGTCAAACAGTTTCATGAGGGCAAACGTGATGGGGGGGTAATTTGGCATACACAGGGATCAGGTAAATCGCTCACCATGGTAATGTTGGCACGTTCACTTGCTATGGACCCTGAAATCACCAATCCCCGTATCATCCTCATTACCGACCGGGACGATTTGGATAAACAGCTCTCTAATACCTTTGTTGCGTGCGGACTCGATGCTAATCGTGCGACATCGGGGCGGAATCTGCTCGAATTGGTTGCGGAAAAACAAGCCGGTATCGTGACGACGCTGATTCATAAATTCGACAAGGCGCTGAACGTTAAAAAGGTGCAGGACGAATCCCCTGATATTTTTATGTTGATCGACGAGAGTCACCGCTCAAACTTCGGTTCGTTTGCAGCGCGTATGCGGCAGATGTTCCCGAATGCCTGTTATTTGGGTTTTACGGGGACTCCTTTGCTGAAAAAAGAGAAAAATAATTTCAATAAATTTGGTGCTTTGATTGAACCGCACTACTCGATTACTCAGGCGGTTGAAGATGGCGCAGTCGTTCCACTGCTGTATGAGGGACGTCATGTTGAGATGGAGCAAAACAAAGCTGCTATAGACCTTTGGTTCGAACGTCATACAGAGGGGCTGACTAAAGAACAAAAGGCCGACCTCAAACGCAAATATGCCCGTGCCGAAATGCTGAACAAAACTGATCAGGTTATTTACATGCGGGCTTTTGATATTAGTGAGCATTACAGAGCTAACTGGCAGGGAAGCAAATTTAAAGCACAACTTGTTGCACCCGGAAAACCATCAGCACTGAAATATCATGCATTCCTAAATGAGCTAGGTATTGTGACATCCGAAGTGATTATATCAGGTCCAGATATGCGTGAAGGATATGAGGAAGTCGATGACGAGCCTAAAGATGAAGTTGTCAAGTTTTGGCAAAAAATGATGAAGCGCTATGGTAGTGAGGAAGAGTATACAAAACAGATTATTAATCAGTTCAAAAACGGCGAAAGCCCAGAAATTCTGATCGTCGTTGACAAACTTCTGACTGGATTTGATGCTCCAAACAATGCCGTACTGTATGTGTGCCGAACGTTGCGAGAACACACACTCTTGCAAGCGATCGCGCGGGTAAACCGTTTGGCTGATGGTAAAGATTTTGGGTATATTGTAGATTATGTCAGTGTGTTAGGCGAACTCGATCAGGCGCTCAACATGTACAAAGAAGCTGAATTGGATGGGTTTGATGCGGAAGATTTGGCTGGAACACTTAACTCAATTAACAATGAGATAGTCAAATTGCCTCAGCAGCATTCAAATCTTTTAGACCTTTTTAAAGAGGTAAAAAATTCTCAAGATGAAGAGGCTTATGAACAGCTTCTCGGAGACATCTCAAAACGTGATGCGTTTTATGAACGCTTGAATGAATTTGCCAAAACGCTTGCTATTGCTCTATCAAGTGAAAAATTTATTATGGAAACACCAGAGCATCGCATCCGCATGTATAAGGATGATTTGAGACGGTTTGAAAATCTCAAGCGGAGCGTTAAACTTCGCTATGCTGAGGCAATTGACTACCGTGACTATGAACCGAGAATCAAAAAGCTTCTTGATACTCAGATTCAGGCTAATGAAGTTATCAGACTCAATGAACCAGTCAATATCTTCGATGAGCAGATGTTCAATGAGATGAAAGAGGGGCGTGGCATCCATAGCGATAAAACCCCTGCGGCCAAAGCTGATATGATCGCTCATGCTACGATTAAAACCGCTCACGAAAAGATGGAAGAAGATCCGGCATTTTACGAGAAGTTTTCAAAACTGATTCAGGAGGCTATTGATGCATTCAGATCCAAACGGCTTTCGGATCTGGAATATCTCTCCAAGGTGATGGAGTTGCGCGATGCCGTTGCGACCAAAAAGCATGATGACGTTCCGACGATTTTGGGAGAGAACGACAACGCTACCGCCTATTTTGGTGTAATCAAATCTTTTATTACAGATGATGCTGTGGCAGCTTCAACGGCACTGTGGATTGATGAGACTATTAAGCAACATTACAAAGTACAGTTTTGGGATGATACCAATGCGGTTAATCGTGCTATCAATGCAATCGACGATTATCTGTTTGACGAGGTCAAGGGGTCAAATGGAATTGATCTTTCTCCTGAGCAAATGGATACGATCATCGAAAAAACGATGCAAGTTGCTAAACACAGGATGCCATGATGTATACCATTGATTACGGTGAGCGTCGGATTAGCTATGATGTTGTTTTTGCACAACGTAAAACGCTGGCTATCTCAGTTCATCCGGATATGAATGTTATCATCAAAGCACCACTCGATACATCGATAGATGCAATCAATAATAAAGTCGAAAAGCGTGCACGCTGGATCGTAAAACAGCTGGAATTTTTTGCGCAATACCATCCCAAAGAACTCCCAAGACAATATCTTGGAGGGGAAAGTCACAAATATCTTGGAAGACAATATCGATTAAAGATTAGCCATGAAGGCAAAGGAGTGAAAATCAACGGAGGCAATTTGGTTGTATCGATTTCTGATCCAGATGCGGCTAAGGTACGAAAAGTGTTAGAACGTTGGTATCGGCAAAGAGCTACTGAGCATTTTAATCAGAGTTTTCAACGTTGCTGGAAAACATTTCAAGAACTGGGATATACACCACCTAAAATCGTCGTCAAGAAACTCGAAAAACGGTGGGGAAGCCTTGCAAAATCAGGGACGCTTACGCTCAATATCAATCTTGTTAAAGCTCCCAAAGAGTGCATTGATTACGTCATGACTCACGAGTTGTGTCATCTACTCTTTCACGATCACAGTAAGGGTTTCTACGAGCTATTGCAGCGTAAGATGCCTGATTGGGAACGACGGAAAATGAAATTGGAAAAAACCGAAGTGTAGTTTGAAGGAAACAGATGCGAATACCATTTGGCTACAGAAAAGAAACCGATGAATATGTTGATGTCGATGACGTTGAAAACGGTTTAGCCTGTAATTGCATCTGTCCTTCGTGTGAAATGCGTCTTGAAGCTAGACATGGTGATGAACGAGAACATCATTTTAAACACCATGTAAAAGCCGAAAAAGAGTGTGATTTTTCTTACTGGGTTGCTGTTCGGTCAATGGCAAAACAGATTCTCGAACAAAGCACATTTTTGAATGTTGATGTTGAACGGCTTTTTACAGATACTCCGTGGAAAAATCAAATTATTCAACTGGATATCTTTGTGATCAATCCGCGACGAAAACCCCATGGATTCGATTTTGAACTATTGACATCTATAGGGTATGTCTATATTTATTTTGTTACCCCGGAAAATGAAAGTGCTGGAAGGTACCGATCACACATAAAAAATCAACCAAGATATTTTACTGCGGATCTTATCCTCGAAATCGATATGACTACACTATCGTCAGTCAAAAAAAATGCAAAAAGTCGTTTAGAAAAACTGATTATAGACGAGCTTGATTCCAAAACATGGGTTGCTCCAAAATATCCTTTTAAACCGAAACCAATTAAACCGGCAAAGCAAGAACATACTGTTCGACCCGCTCGAATTATCAATGAAATTGTGTCTAAAAACATCATTGTCGAAGAAGATATTCCAAACTACAAAAAATCGTATGTAGTCCACAAAGAATTACTCGATGCCTTTGGATTAGTCGAAAGCCAACTGATTAGAGAATATGTCAGGACTTTGAATGTGACAATAGAGTTTTATAAGTCACAAATTTCGGTCAAATATATTGAAGCAGTCCGTAGTAAGAAATTTTCAATCGTTTATACGGGCATGAATTTGTATTTCATTAGCTATGAAAACGAATTTTATGGAGTTGCGAAATTAGGACGTCATTATATTTATCAGATTATTGATGATATGGTTGTATTTATTGGGAAATCTTTGAGTTTAGAAAATGCCCCCAATGAAATTGATAAGTATCTATGTGAAAGAGATAATATCTTTTAAAGCACTATATTTTTTCGCGATTTAGCGCATCAATCAAGGTTGACCGCTTCACTTCAAATGTTCGACATATTGCCGATTTTGACATCCCGTTATTTAATGCCTCTAAAATAGCATCCATTTTTTCCTGCGGAATGGCTTTTGGACGTCCACCAACTCGCCCCCGTTTTTTTGCGGCAGCCAATCCAGCATTGACCCGTTCTTGGATCAATGAGCGTTCGAACTGTGCCAAAGCACCGAAGACATGGAACAGTAGTTCACCGGATGGACTGGAGGTATCCATACCTTCTGTTAGAGATTTGAATCCAACCCCTTTTGCTTTGAGCTGATTGATGATTTCAATGAGATGTGGAAGCGATCGACCAAGACGATCAAGTTTCCAAACCACAAGTGTGTCTCCTGATTTGACATATTCCAGTGCTTGGACCAAACCGGCACGATCATCTTTTGACCCTGAGGCTTTGTCTTCAAAAATATGTCGTTCATCTATCCCGGCATTAATCAATGCATCACGTTGCAGATCGGTACTTTGCCGATCACCATCAGTCGATACTCGCATATATCCTATAAGCATGTCGGAAAACCTCAAATTTTAGTATTCGTATATTATATCATTCCGACAGTGTTTTTCGTATGTTTTATTGCTATTTGAAAGATTGATTTGGAAAGGTTGAGGATAGTGTGTGAAAAACATATGTTTTACGACATAATGTCTATGCTGAGCGTTAACAGATTACCACTTGTCACAAATCCCGCTCTCTTTAATAGCTTCCTTGATTTTTTTACAGTGCTGATTCTCAATATAGAGATGTAGCCATGACTCCACCCAATAAGGGATCTCTCGTCCCTCATTCCCCCAGTTGCTGATCGTTCCTCCGGTGGTACCTAGAATCTCCGCAAACTCTTTTTTTGAAAGACCGGCGGTTTTGAGAAGATCGTTAAAAGCGTATTTGTCCATTTTCTCTCTAATACATAATTGTTTATAAAATTCTATCTAAATCACCTCAAATGTTTACTAAATGAGTTAAAAACTCTTATTTGTGTATTTAATTTGACTATTATTAATCAAATGTTTATTTCATCCAAATACTACTGCATTCGACTAACCACTTTGCAAAACGTCATAAATTTATATATAGGTATTAAATAGTGCTTTAATATAGTCATATAAGTATATAAAGCGTTGACATTGTTTATATATGATTATATAATTACATAAAATATAATCGTTTGTTTATTTCTACTCAAGCGAAAAGGAGATTTCATGAGCCATCTGTGTTTTAGCGATATCGATCTACTCATTGATGAGGGGAGAAAAGAGATCCTGATTAATCCAAGAGGAGAGCGTTTTTATTTTGTGGAGTGTGATGAGCAGCATAAAATTTATCGTGACGCAATTCTTCGGTACGACTCGGATAAGGAGAGATATGAGATCGAGGGGGAACAGACGCTCTATACCGAACATAAAGGGATGGGGTTTGATTATGAAAAGCTTCTGTGCCTTCATCCCAAAGAGCTGATTCATAAAAAAAGCTTTTTTGGATTCATCTGGTACAACGTATACGGCGTATTGAAACGCGAAATTCGAAGTGTATATCTATGTCAGCACAAAGAGTATCGTATCCATGAACGCTCTGAGGTGATCTCACACACCTACGAGGAGAAATAAGATGCATATGGAAATGATAGCTGCCAGTAGTGGCGAAATGTGGATCATGGTGTTTTTTCTTTTGATCGGGATAGGATTCTTGCTTTTTGGAAGAAAAGGAGAACTGATATTTACTGGGGTGATTGCGCTAGCAGGAGTAACATCGATTGCATACAGCAACCACATCCAGTATGTAGGAGATCGTTTTTTGATGGAGCAGTTTCATCAAGGTAACGCTCTTGTGTGCGGGATGTGGAGAGGAGAGAGTGCCAGAGTTGATCCTTTAAAGGGATGGAAGTACGAAGAGGGTGTAGGGTTTGTCAAAGGGGATGTCATCATCAATGATCCAAGCGTGTGCAGCGTGATAGGTAAACCGTTTCCTGAGCCTTCCACCGTTCCGTACTGGTTCGCCTTTGTGAGTGTGACCGGCATGCTTATCATGCTCCGCGCTGCTCTGAGACGGCATGAAGAGAAAAACCCGCAGACTGACGAGGAGAAAAACGATGACACCCGAGCAGAGTAATATCGCCAGATGAAATGGGTTTTGATGGCAAGTTTATTGTTTATGGTTATGGCGATGTTGATAACACTGTGGACCATTTTAAAGAAACGCCGTGCATTCATAAGCAATTTAAAACAACTTCGAGAAGAAGAGCAGGAAGGTAAACAATGAATCACTTTGATACGAACATGATGGCGATCACGGCGTTGCTGCTTTTAATGGGAGGAATCACATACACATTTCTCAAAGAGATGCGAGCTGCAATGGCGGGGCTGTTGTTACTTGTAATAATGGTTTGGAGCGATGATATTTTCAGCCGTAATGATCGGTTGAGCTTTTACGGTAATCACTTTGACAGAGGAGGGGAGGTTATCTGTAAAGACGATAAGGCCCATCCCCTTCTCATCTCTCAAGCAAATGGGTGGGAACGCAAAGGACAATATCTCTTTAAAGGCAACCAGGGTGTGGATATTCTAGATGATCAGTGCGAAATACTCAACCATAATGAACCGCACTGTATCAGTATAACAACACAGATCATTATCGGAACGACCGTGTTGATCGGTGTCTTTGGATGGATGGTCTGGATGTTACGGCGGATCAACGAGGAACGCTTAAAAATCAAAGATCGTGAAATCGGGGAGAGTGAGTATGCAGACAATGATACGAACCGTAAATCATCGTGAACGATGGTACCGTCTAGAAGTCTCAAAAAATCTCTTTGACGAATGGGTTTTAACCCGTAGTTTCGGATCACTTTATCATGCATCACCGATCGGGACGATGATAGAGACATTTCCCGACAAAGTATCGGCATATGCCGCGTATGAACGCCTAAACAAGCAAAAAATAAAAAAAGGGTACATCTCAATATCCGACATAATGGATAAACTTTAGAAGAAGTTATCCACAAAGGGAAATTGAATGCGTTGGTCTGTGGAAGAAATCGTTGTTATGGCATCATCGATTGCTCCTATTGTTTATCTGATGATTGGGGACTATACAACGGGGTTTGGACTTTTATCGGTACCGATCCTCGGATATCTGATAGTGAAATACCAAGACGATATCAGAGCGAATAAAGTACTAATGACGTTTTTGAAAAAGATATTGTGATCAGATACGAACCGGCGGAAGTAAATCAGAAACCTCTAGATTCCACTCTTTGGCAAGAAGGATCAGATGAGAGAGATTGTAGTTGGCATTGTTTTGGCGAAGCTCGATGCGTGCAATGAACGATGTGGAGTTATGCCCCAGAATATTGGCCATTTTTAACTGACTTATGCCGCGTTCTTTTCGGAGCTGTTTGATGTGTTCGGTAAGAGCGTCGTAATACGCTGTGACATCTGAATGTTCCTCTTTGGACACCGCAACCGCCTCGAATATAAGATGGTTGATTTGATTGGAAACAACCGTCACAAACAATCACTATTAAGTGTGTGAAAAGGATTATAAAAATAGAATAACACTCATTCATCAGGCATCATTAATATTCAGTGGATGCTTGTGCTTGATTTATTTCATAAAGAAAAGGTAGATAATGAATGGATTGTTGATAGGGATTGCAAATACGTTTTTTTGGTTTGTATCATGGTATAGCTGGACACAAGAATTTATGGGTGATTCCCAGCTTTAGTGGATTGACTCAATATGACAAAAGTGTTGAATGCTTCAAAAACGTAAGGAGAAGTTTAATATGATCAAAATAGTAAGTGGATTTTTGGTGATAGGGTTTCTTTCGTCCAATGTATTTGCAGGATGTTTTGAAACTGCACAGACGGGATGGAACGTTGGACTAGGAGTGCGTGGTGGTGCTATGAATGAACAGCATGCAATGAATATGTGTCAAGCACAAATCTCAGTCTTTAGAGGAGAATCGGCTGCTTTACAAATCGCATATGAAGCTTGTGTGGCTGCGGCAACTGGAGGATCACTTCAGCAAGTCATTACCAAGCATTGTCAGTAAGTAAATTATCTATTTTGTCCGTTTTCATAATGGTTAATGCCCCAGATAGTGCTCGGTGATTGACGCACGATTGTGCTTCATCTCCCAGCTTACCGTTTGGAGGCTCTGCTCGTAGGTGAAGCCTGCCTTGGCGTATTCGAAAAGCCTGCGTTTTGCGAAATTCCAGCGCAAACCGTGTGAACCTTCCGGATTCAATCCAATTCGCTCGCAGGTGCTTCGAATATCATGACTATAGCGCTGCCGGTCAAGCTTGAAAGTTTTATTGACTTTCAAATGCTCTTCAAGTTCGATGTAGGTATTGGCACCAATCAGTACATCCCCTTCCTTCCCTCCTTTTTCTTTGGTAAAAATGATCCCTTTATCGGTTTTAGTGATGGAATCATGCCGAATACCGTGTAGCTGATTTGGTTTGATGAAGCTTACCCCCTCGATTCGCGCCCCCCCCTCATATTGGATGCGTGCCGCTAAACGGTGAAGCGGATCTTTGAGTGACTCAATCAATAATTCCGGATCTTTGTAGGCACGATTGTGGTAATTGTCAGCAACAAGATCAAGATTACGGGTCGTATCGAGGATATCTTGCCGTATAGAGAAATCGTATTCCCTTGCAGCACCGTATTGGGAGAAGATATAGTGTTTTAAGGCAATTTCGAGTTTGCCTAGAGCAGAAGAAATTTTCTCCAAATACTGCTCGCTAGGGTAGTATTCAATCTTGTACAGCATGTAGTCGGCGACCATCGCACCGGTGATCTCTTCAGCGTTTTTAACTCCCAAGTGTTCCTTGAGATAATTCAACAAATTATTCCATACTTCGCGGTAAGTAGAAAGAGTACGGTATGATGCAATTTTTTGGTAGTGTTGATGATTCGGATTAATGCGATCTATTTTTTTAGCTCCCTCGACAAATATCGCTTTCGCCAGAAGTCCTGTTTGATAATATACTGATCCACGCATACTCATCCTATTTTTGAAAATCAATGAACGGATTCAGCCGCCGTCCGGCAGTATGTTAAGTCATTCTGCTCTTTTTTTTCGATGATAGCATCCGCATCGTCAACAGAACTGGGCTGACCTGTTAACAGTCAAATTCATCAAAAATACATATATCCCTTGCAACTCGAAGCTCGCCACACTTTCTACATTTTAGATAGACCAGATAACGATTAAGTAGACAAAGTTGTTAAACTGCGCTCTTTTGTTTACGGTGGTACGTACACTCCGTAGAGTATACTGAGCTCCATCGATTTGCAACTAAAAATTGAAAACATAAAAATGTAACATAGATAAATGTTCGATGATCATAAGCTTTTTTGGAAAGGTGTGCGTGTATTTTTTGCGGTTTCTTTTTTGGATAACTTATGAATGGAAAACTCCCAAAATATGGGAGTTCTTTTGGATCAGGGAATTAAACATGAAAACAATGCAAAATACAGTACCGAACACTTGAAAAAACGCTCAGTGCTATTGTTTCGATTTCAATTCTTCATATTTTTGCAGGATTTCTTTACCGTAATAGCTGGAAAAGATATTGTTTCGCATGAACTCTTTCAAACCGTCTGGTAGATCCTGAGAATCTTTCAATTGTTCTTGTACCCTACCAAACCTCTCTATTTCAGATGACCATCCACGGGTATAATAAGATGCTGATAGTGAAAAAATTGACATTGAGCGGATCAATTTGATGATTGAGTAACCTTTGAGAGCATCTGTCCATAGCTGTAGCATTGCATTGGCATCAAGCTCACTTACGAATGCTCTTTGATCTTTGACAAATCTACATTCGACCGTTTTTTCTTTTATACCATCGACAGTACGGTCAGCCAATTTGAAAAAATCGGTAGGGTACTCTTTTGTAATGAGCCCGCGAGTGTACATTCTCAATCCCTCGCGGATTTTATAAAGTTCTGGCAGGGAACTTGTATGATAAACCCCATCATAGCCAAGCCACATACCCACGATATAAGTCCGTTTGTCTTCTTCAAATAATAGATGAAGAATCCATTTTCCATCAGTTGTTAGTGGAACTGATACGCCAGTGTATTTTTCATAAAAACTATAAGGGATAGATTCATCGATCATTTGGATTCTCCTGTTTTTTGTATTTCATTTTCTAATTCGAGCCACAGTTTATGGATTGTGGAGTGAGCGAAATCAGCTCGGTGGTAACGCTTAAAGTACAACGATATTTGTCGGAAACTGAAGTTTTTTTCCAGTCTCAATATTCGCACAACAGACCAATATCCAAGCAGCTTTTCGCGCTTTGGGTCCGGCTTTTTGATTTTTCGAATAAACTGGTCTGCTTTTTTCTGTGATAAAATCCGGATCTCTTCGAGCTCCAATCCTCCAAAAGATTTTTTTCGCAGTGATTGTTCTTCATCATAGGCTTTTTTTATAGCCATGATCAGTGCACAATATTCAAGAACACTCTTATCACTATTCTCATTTTCCTGACGCAGTTTATGGAATCGTTCAGTTTTTTCTGAGAGAATTTTGACTCTTACTACTAGATCACTTCTTCCATAAAAACGAATCATGCTGGATTGTTGCTCGAACGATACTTTGAGTAAACGTTCGATAATGAAATGTATCTTATCAGTCATGATTGAGTTCCTTTTTTAGTTTCAAGAAGCCATTTTGCGATATCCGTGATTTTCCACATACGTTTTTGACCAAACATCACCCACGGAGGAATGATCTGCTTTTCTAAAATCATTTTTTCCGGAAGAGCTTCTTCTCCTCCGAATAATTTACTCAAGGCGGAGTAACTGCTACCCCACTCAGTGGATGCTTCTTTGGCGTTCAAAAGCCACTTTTTATGTTTTTCGTACATCATTTCGACAAGTTCTTTTTCTGTCATTTTTTTTCCTTTGTTTGCCATTACACATATATGTATAACCCTCATGGAAAGAAATTTTGAAAAAAACTAATAAATTTCACAAAAAGATACAAAAAAAGCAGTTTAGGTTTATTCGGCAGTGAATAAATAATATTTTTACATGAAAAAATAATTATTTTGAGTCTTGATTCCAGAGTAAGAAGTGAGGAGATGACGCAGTTAGGGGCTTCAAAGCTCCCAAAATTTTGGGCATACTTCTCCGCACTTGAAATTCCACTAACTACATTTACGTTATAATTCCGTCGTTTCGATTGATCGTCGAATAGTCTCTTCGCCTTTTTCACGCTCAGCAAGAGCATACCATCAACTGTCGGTTGTGCTGTACAGTTTGTTCCGTGTCCATTATGTGAGAGTCTTGGATTTAGGTCGGTATGAGAAGGTGTAGAGTGCATAGTATCTACCACAGCGCCACTTTTCGCGTGTGATCGATCTCCCTTTTGGTTTCCCTGTGAGAGCCGACCGCAGCCGCATCAATTTCTACTCTTTTTTCTATATTTTAGGTACTGCATTATGGGCAGAGACTATGATAGCCACAAACAAAATATATACTTCACCAGACGCTTGATGATACGCCTATCAAAAATGAACAATAAAAATGGAGATTTTGAGTAAGGGAGCAGGTACCAAGTGTCCCCAATGAATTACTCAACGGGAAGCCGAGAGGCTTCCATCACTTGGGAGTGATAAAACACTTGGTACCCCGTTGAATAATCGCAACGGAGGAATCATAGTTGAAAAGACGGAGGATGTTAATAAATTTTCATAGGCTGTCAAAGCACATCAAAACGCTTCATAACATTGCAATCTTTTTCATGAATACAGAGGGAAGGGGAGGTTTGTTGAAAAAGCAAAATTATTACACAATAAAAAGGTTGAGCTTATATTAAGGCTTGTAGTAAAAATGTAGTAAAAAAATATTTTTTTGAATTCTTAAAAAAGGAAGAAAAAGCTTTGAAAGTGCCTATTTAAGGCATGGTGCGGATGAAAGGACTTGAACCTTCACACCGTGAGGCACCAGATCCTAAGTCTGGCGTGTCTACCAATTTCACCACATC